>USSF01000019.1 GCA_900557405.1 uncultured Prevotella sp. | reverse complement strand
CAGCATAACAATCAAGCAAGCTTGTTGTTCTGCATTCGATTTGCATTATCTTTGTTCCAACTGCCTGGCTACGGATGCCATGACGACTGTAACAAAGAGCGAGAACACAACAAGTGCAGGCATGAAGATATCATCATAGCCTATCACATGCCCATATATGAAAGCTGCTATGGTCAATGCTATTATATGCAGCATGTATATCTCGAAACTTATGTTCCCGAGGTATTGCACAGGGCGCAGACTGAAGATTCTGCCAACAAGTCCCTTTCCTCCATCCGTCAATGCGAAATAACATATAATGACGGGGAACGGTACCCAATAGAGCATCGAGAACCGGAACCATGAGGGAAGATGGAGATAGGCGAAATACGTGGCTACGACAACGGCAACACACAACAGATCGTAAAGCGTAAGGCGCACTGCGCTCATTGCCAACAGTCTTTGCCTCAGATTCTGTGCCTTGTCGCTGCGCCATACTGAATAAGCAAGCATACCCACGGCGAAATCGGCTATACGCAATGGAGGGAAGCCGTTCAGACAGTCATCTATAACCTGGTCGGATATCAACGACACTGAACTATAGCACATCAGATAGACTATCACTATAGCGATAAAGCCGGCACGGGGCCGTCTCTCCACGATATTGCGGTAAAGCCAGGGGAACAGGGCATAACAGAGGAACAACGGACCGAGGAACCATGACACGCCGTTGCCGTAGAGAAGGATACTGCGCGACAGGAACCATGACTGCACAAGAAACAGCTGTGCGACGAAGGCTCCCGGACGGAACCCCTCGCCAAGATACACATTGAAAGACACAGCTATGAGCATTGCTGCAAAATGGAGAGGATACAGCTTCTGCAGACGGGAACGAAGGAACGGAAGCAATTTCAGACTTCCGTCCTCTACCCTTTTTCCGCTGCCCAGACACAGCACAAAGCCACTAAGAATGAAGAAGAACGACACTCCCGCATCACCTCCATAGGTAAATACGTCCGTCTTTATCATCATCCCACGGAAATGGAATGAGAATATCAACATGCAGAACACAAAGCGCAGGGCTTGTATGCTTTCTATCTTATGGCTTGGCATATTTATCGTTTTTCCCTGGTCAGAATATTGAATCACTTTATCACTGTTCCGGCAAGACGCTTAGCCTTGTCGCGCAACGGCGTGGTGTCAGCATCCTTATCGCCATAACACAGCACAACACCCATACGTCGGCCGATATGCTGTTCCTGCTTTCCGAAGATACGCAGACGGGTATAGTCCTCGCCCAACACATCTGTCATGTTATACTTGGGTTCTCCCTCTTTCTCTTCCTTGGCAAGGACTACCGCACTGGCTCCGGCATGCTCGAGATGTATTGCCGGTATAGGCAATCCCATGACAGCACGGAAATGCAGTTCAAATTCATTCAGATTAAGTGTGTGTGCAAGCGTCACCATTCCTGTATCGTGCGGACGTGGGGAGAGTTCCGAGAAGATTACTTCTCCCTCTTTCGTAAGGAAGAACTCCACTCCCCATATTCCGGCACCGGTCAGGGCTGCCGTCACTTTCCCCGCCATCTCCTCTGCCTTCTTCAGTTCGTCGGCAGGAATACAGAACGGCTGCCAACTCTCGCGGTAGTCGCCTCCCTTCTGCACATGGCCGATTGGCGGACAGAACAGCGTGGGACCGTTTTTCTGTGTTACGGTGAGCAATGTGAACTCACTGTCGAAATGTATGAATTCCTCGATTATTATCTCCTTCACATCACCACGACTGCCTTCCATTGCCGCATTGAAGGCTGCCTCGAGTTCATCGGCACCTTTGACAACGCTCTGGCCATGACCTGACGAAGACATGAGCGGTTTGATGACACACGGGAAACCTATCTCCCTGGAATGTTCCTTCAATTCTTCGAGGGTCTTGGCATAGAAATATTTGGCAGTGCGCAGTCCGAGTTCCTTTGCAGCAAGGTCACGGATAGCCTTGCGGTTCATCGTGAAGTTCACGGCCCGTGCACTCGGCGTTATCTGTATACCTTCCTTCTCATAGTCGAAGAGACGCTCGGTGCGGATTGCCTCGATTTCCGGCACGATGATGTCCGGGAAATGCTTCTCGACCACATGGTCAAGGGCGTCACCGTCGAGCATGTTGAACACTTCATATTCATCTGCCACCTGCATTGCCGGAGCATTCGCATAGCGGTCACACGCTATGACATACTGTCCGGCACGCTTTGCGGCAATGACAAATTCTTTGCCCAGTTCGCCTGAGCCTAACAATAGTATTTTTTTCATTGTCTTATTTATTTATTTCCAAGTGATGCAATAGAACAGGTATTGAACCCTGACCAATCCGATTATAGTTGTCCCCCGCAAAAAGGGTTTACCCTATCTGTTTCCGTACATCTGGTCGTAGTATTTCTGATAGTCGCCGCTGGTAACTTCTGCTATCCAGTCCTGATGTTCAAGGTTCCATTTGATTGTCCTCACGATACCGTCGGCGAACATTGTCTCCGGGTACCATCCGAGTTCATTCTTTATCTTTGTAGGGTCAATGGCATAGCGCTGGTCATGTCCAAGGCGGTCGGTAACAAACGTTATCAGGTCTTCATTGATCCAGCTGATGTCTATGTCTCCATTGGCATCCTTCACCTGCTTCCTCAGGATATTGCGCAAGCTCTTGTCCTCTGCCATCATGTCGTGTATGGTCTTGATTGTGAGCTTCACGATGTTGATGTTGGTCATCTCGTTATGTCCGCCGACATTATATACTTCGCCCTCGCGTCCATTGCGCACCACAAGGTCGATGGCCTTGCAGTGGTCCTCCACATAAAGCCAGTCGCGCACGTTGTCGCCCTTGCCGTATACAGGCAGTTTCTTTCCTTCGAGGATATTGTTTATGATTAATGGGATAAGCTTTTCGGGGAAATGGTACGGACCGTAGTTGTTGGAACAGCGCGTGATGGTAGTCGGCATGTGATACGTGTCATGGTAAGCCATGACAATCATGTCGGCACTTGTCTTCGAAGCACTGTACGGACTGTGTGGGCAGAGCGGGGTCTTTTCCGTGAAGAAGCCTTCTGCGCCAAGCGATCCGTATACTTCATCCGTACTTACCTGATGATAGCGTTTGCCTGGCTTCCATACAGGATAGCCCGTCTCGCCCTTTCCCGTAACCCATGCACGGCGTGCTGCATCAAGCAGATTCTGCGTTCCGAGGATATTGGTCTCAAGGAAGAGCTGCGGATTCTCGATAGAGCGGTCCACATGACTTTCTGCTGCAAAATTCACTACGTAGTCAATGTCGTGCTCGGCAAAGAGCTTGTCGGCAAGTCCACGGTCGCGGATGTCACCACGCACGAAGAAGCAACGCTTGTTGTCGATATCGTCCTTGATGGTTCCGAGATTGCCGGCATACGTCAGCAAGTCGAGAACAATTACCTTTATATCCTCATCCTTATACTTTCTGTAAAGGAGATACTTGATAAAATTTGCGCCGATGAATCCGGCAGCACCTGTCACGAGATAAGTTTTCATATTATTTAAGGGTTTATCGTTATTGTTTTTTGGAGAGTCTGAATGGCTTGGAGTGTTATGAGAACGATGCAGCGGCAATCAGGAAGACCGGGGAATGAACGGTCAATCCGCCAGAGTAATCACTTCACAATCCGTAAACTTGCTTCCGTCTATTGTCAGTCTTACAAGCGTGCGCTCTTTGTGCCATCCCTGCATACCGGCTGCTCCGGGGTTGATATGAAGCAGATTGAGCGTCTTGTCATATTTCACCTTTAATATATGACTGTGTCCGCTGATGAACAGCTGCGGAGGCATGGCGTAAATCTGCGAGCGGATGCTCTGGTCATAGTTGCCCGGATATCCGCCGATATGCTTCATGAGTACGTCCACGTCCTCACATTTGAAACGGAGCTTCTCCGGATACATCAACCTGAGGTCGCCGCCGTCACAGTTGCCGCATACGGCACGCAACGTGCGGAAGGCCGCAAGCTTCTCGGCCACTTCCATCGAACCGATGTCGCCGGCATGCCATATTTCGTCACACGGCTCGAAGTATTTCAGATACTTGTCGTCCCACCACGAGTGGGTATCGCTGATTATACCTATTCTTTTCACTGCGCGCTATCCTATATTCAGTACTTTCTCTATGAATTCCTTTATATAGGCTTCAGTAGCCTCAAGGCCGAGCTTGGAGGTATTCACACAGAGGTCATACGACGAACTGTCGCCCCATTTCTTTCCTGTATAGTAATTATAATAGTTGGAACGGGATTTCTCTCCGTTCTCTATCACCTTGCGTGCTTCCTCATCGCTACATTCCTTGCGCTTCTTTATTTCAGCCATACGGTCTTCGATATCAGCCGTGATGAACACGTTCACCACGTTGTCGAAATCTCTCAGCACATAGTCGGCACATCTTCCCACGAACACGCATGAGCCTTCTGTAGCCAACTTGCGGATGGTATCACTCTGTATTTTGAAGAGCCCCTCCTGCGAGAAGTCGTTCTTGTAGAAGTTCCCGTCTCCCACGAAAGGCGCATGCATGTGGAAGAGCGAGTTGAAGAACCCCTTCTGCTCATCGTGCTGTTCGAAAAACTTCTCGCAGAATCCGCTTTCCTTTGCGGCGAGCGTTAACAGTTCACTGTCGTAGAATCCGCATTTCAGGTCATCTGCAAGCATTTTTGCGATGATGCGTCCGCCACTACCAATCTGGCGTCCCACGTTTATTATTATTTTCTTTTTATTGCTCTCCATGTTCAATCAATAATTTATGTTGTTCTTTGAATTTCCTCATGTATGTCATCATCATTACCACCGCCACTATCTCGGCAATGGTGTCAGATATCGGCATTGCCCACCAGATACCGTCCACGCCAAGGAAGAGAGGCAGAAGGAGAAGCATCGGCAGCAGGAATATCATCTGTCTTGACAGAGACAGGAACATGCTTATCTTTGCCATTCCTATACTCTGGAAGAAGTTGGTTATCACCATCTGCGACCCTACAAGCACGAAGGCTGCCATCATTATACGCATTCCGTTCACCGACAGCCGGATGAGTTCCGGATCGGTAGTGAACAGTCGGGCACATGGCCACGGGATGAACTCAGCCACGAGGAATCCGCACGTAGTGATACATGTGCCGGCTATCACGGCCAGCTTCAGCACCTGCATCAGTCTGTCAAACTTCATCGCTCCGTAGTTGTATCCTGCGATAGGCTGCATTCCCTGGTTGAGTCCCATATTCACCATCACGAAGATGAAGCACACCTTATTGGCTATGCCATAGGCACCCACAGCCAGGTCGCCGCTATATTGCAGCAGTCCTTTGTTTATGAATATCACCACGATACATGCACACACGTTCATAGAGAACGGCGAGAGACCGATGGCGAGGATATTCTCCACGATAGACTTCTTCAGTCTGTATATCCCCCTCCTCAGATGCAGCAGTTCATTCTTGTTGCTGAAAATCCTCATCTGCCATACGAGGGCGAGCACCTGCGAGAGTATCGTGGCATAGGCGGCTCCCTGTATTCCGAGATTCAGCGGATAGATGAAGATCGGGTCGAGTATTGTGTTGAGCACCACTGTGAATATCGTGGCATTCATAGCCTGCCGCGGTTTTCCGGCAGCCCTTAGCACGGCATTCATACCGAAGTACATGTGTGAGAACACATTGCCGAGCAGGATTATCACCATATAGTCACGTGCATACGGCAGTGTCTGCTCACTTGCCCCGAAGAAACAGAGTATCGGGTCGAGGAACAACAGCGATACAATACTGAACGCGATACCTATGATGAGGTTCAGCGTCACTGTGTTTCCCAACACCTGCTGTGCCGTCTTGTAATCTTTCTGTCCGAGTTTCACGGATATACATGATGATGCCCCCACGCCCACACCTGCGCCGAACGCAGCTGCAAGGTTCATAAAGGGGAATGTCAGCGCCAATCCGCTGATTGCCATCGGTCCTACTCCCTGGCCGATGAATATACTGTCCACCATATTATATAATGATGAGGCAGTCATGGCTATGATAGCCGGCAGGGAATACTGCATGAGGAGTTTCCCTATGGGTTTTGTTCCTAATTCTAATGTTGCCTTGTTATTCATTCTTTTTTCTTTTTTGGGAGGGGCGGACGCGTTCTGGCTGTACCGGCTCTTCCCTACTCTACCATGAAGATGTTGTCGCTGTCTTCTTCAGCGTTTTCCTTTTCGGTCTTCGGCTTAGGCGGATTCTTCAGGTTGCCCTTCTCGTCAAACATACCGTATGTCGTGCGGAGCACGATGAATTCGGTGCGGCGGTTAAGCTGGTTGCATATTTCCTGCTTCTCCTTGTCGAGCTTCTTGATGTAATCCTCCGTCAACACGTCACCTTCCTTCAGCCAAGTGTATTTCTCGGTGAGTTTCTTCCTTATCGTCTTTGGCTTCATCTTGCCGTAGCCTACCGGCGTCAGTCGGTCTGCCTTTATTCCCTTGCTGATGAGATATTTCACCACGGTCTCCGCACGCCTCTGCGACAGGGTCTTGTTATATGCCTCACTACCCTTGTAGTCGCAATGCGAACTCAGTTCGATCGTAACATTGGGGTTTTCTTCAAGCAGCTTCACGAGTTCGTCGAGGGCTGCCGTTGACTCAGCGCGCAATGTGTATTTGTCGAAGTCATAGAAGATATTGTCGATGAGCACAGGCACACGGATTGAAGCCAGCGGGAACTGCAGCACATGGTCTTGTGACTCTGCCGACGGCTTGATGCTTATTTCTTCCTTATGGTTCAGGAATCCCTTGCATGTGGCGAGCAGCACATAGTCCACTCCCGGTGTCACCACCTCGGTGAACGAACCGTCTCCCTTCACGCTCAGCGTCTTGTTCGTACCGTCATTGCCCACGATATACACCTGTGCCGAGGGCAGTTCATAGCCTTCCATCTCATACACCCATCCCGTGACGGTCTGTATAATCTCCGGCTTCTCGAAGCTGTATATATGGTCCCATCCCCTGCCGTCACCTCGGTTTGAGGAGAAGAAGCCTTTGTTATGCGCTCCCTCAAAGGTCATCCCGAAATCGTCTGCCTGTGAGTTCAGCGGATATCCGGGATGCTCAAGCACCACTTTCCTGCTGTTTTTGTCATATCTTGCAATGAAGATGTCGAGTCCGCCAAGTCCCGGATGTCCGTTGCTTGAGAAATACAGGTCGCCGTTGGGACGGAACGTTGGGAACATCTCGTCGCCCGGCGTATTGATCGGTTCTCCGAGATTCTCCACTCCGCCGAGTCCGGCTGCCGTGAGCCGCACCCGCCATATATCGAATCCTCCTTTTCCTCCCGGCATGTCCGAGGCGAAATAGAGCCATTCGCCATCCGGCGATACTGCCGGATGGGCATAGCTTGAGAGCGTATCGCGCGTCACTTCCAGCTTCGACACCTTGCTCCATGCCGCATCCGAGCGGTTTGAGGTAACTATCGTGGCGTATCTTGGATATGACGGGTCGGAAACACACTGCGTGAGATACATCACCCTCTGGTCCGGCGAGAAACAGCATGCCCCTTCGTCGAATTCGGTGTTGAGCCCCGACGTTATCTGCTGCGGCTTTCCCCATTTTCCTTTCTCGTCTTTCTGCGAATAGAAGATATCACCGTTTTTTGTTCCCGTGATTCCGCTCAGTTCGTCACCCTCCGCCTCGTTGCGTGTGGAGGTGAAGAAGAGCTGTTCATACTGGTCGCCGCAGAACATCGGAGAGAAATCCGCCCTGCGCGAATTGAAGAGGTCCATCTTCTTGACGATATACTGCGAACCTTCCTCCTTTAGCTTGCGCGCGGTGAGCGCTGACTGCAGTCCGTTCCTCGCCAAAACGTTGCCCGGCATGGAGTCGAGCAACATTCTGAACTCCTGTTCCGCCTCCTTGTAGTTGCCGTCCTTGAGCAATGCCTTTGCGAAAGCGAGGTGCATGTCGATGCTGTCGGCATGATACCTTATGGCATTGCGGTATGCCGCTACTGCCTTTTGGTTGAAGTTGATGCGATTGTAACACAGGGCCATCTTTGCCGCATACTTTCCCCGCAGTGCCTTGTCCTTCGGCTTCGTGTTGCTGTAGGCTTTCTTGTATTGGGCCGCGGCATCGAAGTATTCGCCGAGGGCGAGGAATTTCTCGCCTTTCTTGAAACTGCGTTCTGCACCGCACGAGACAAGCATGAGGATAAGGACCGACACCAATGCTGTCCCCATCTGTGGTATGTATCGGCTGATACCTTTGCTGTATGTTTCCTTTATTATATTCTTCATATATGATGCGATAGACTTTATAGTCTAAGAACCGCGGATTGTCAATTTTATTGTGTGAGCGGTGCTCTAAATGTGCATCCTTCACGCCATCTGCTGCATCCGTATGCGGTATTTCCCTTTATGATGGTGCCTTTGCCACATAGTGGACATGGTGCTCCGGGGACGATAGTTCCTGAAGGACTGGCGGGACTGGCGGGTTTGGAAGGAGCGGAAGGAGCGGAAGACTTCGCCGGCTTCGACTGTTTGGCCGTCTCTTCCGGTTTTGCTGCAGCCTTTGCCTTCTTCTTTTTCTTCTTCAGGTCTTCATCGGTGAGGATTGTCACCCTACGGTTGCTGTTATCGGTCAGCACATCATGCACGATGGTGTTTATCTGCTGCTTCAGTTCGTCGATGAACTGTGCCGGGTCGTAGGTCTTGTGCTCTATGTCGCGCAGTTTCTTCTCCCAGATACCGGTCAGTTCACAGCTCTTCAGCAATTCTTCCTTTATCAGGTCGATGAGTTCTATTCCCGTGGCGGTGGCCACAAGATTCTTCCTCTCTCTCTTGATGTAGTGGCGCTTGAAGAGGGTCTCTATGATGCCCGCCCTTGACGACGGACGGCCGATTCCGTTCTCCTTCAGTGCCGCGCGCAGTTCCTCGTCGTCCACGAACTTTCCCGCCGTCTCCATTGCACGGAGCAGTGTCGCCTCGGTATAGTATTTCGGCGGCGTGGTCCATTTCTCCGAAAGGGTCGGCGTGTGTTCGCCGCTTTCGCCCTTCACGAAGTCGGGCAGCGTGCGCTCCTCGTCCTGCTGTTTCTGTTCCTCTTCAGCCAACTGGTGCGCTGCATTGTCCTTGGCATATACTGCCCTCCATCCAGGGTCGAGGATAAGTTTTCCGGTCACCTTGAACTCTATCCCGTCCACGTCTCCAAGCACTGTTGTCGTGGCGAACTTGCAGTCGGGGTAGAACACGCTGATAAACCGTTTCGTTATCAGGTCATACACGTGGCGCTCCATATCGCTCAGGTTCTGTGCCGGCACTCCCGTCGGAATGATGGCATGGTGGTCGGTCACCTTGGATGAATCGAACACCTTCTTTGATTTCTTCAGCGGCTTTCCTCTCAGCGCCTGCGTCAGATTTTCATATCCCTTTATGCCATTTAGTATTCCGCCGCATTTCGGATATATGTCGTCGCTCAGATACTGCGTGTCCACACGTGGATAGGTGGTCAATTTGCGCTCATACAGCGTCTGGATTATCTTCAGCGTCATGTCGGCGCTCATGGAGAATTTCCTGTTGCAGTCCACCTGCAGCGAGGTGAGGTCGTATAGCTTCGGGGGTGCCTCCGTTCCTTTCTTCTTCTGCACATCGGTCACGGTGAACGGTTTGCCGGCAATCGTCTCGAATGCCTTTTCGCCCTCTTCCTTGGTGGTGAACTTTCCCTTTGTCGCTGTGAACGTCGTGTCGCGGTATACCGTGGCGAGCACCCAATAAGGCTCCGGCTCGAAACTGTCTATTTCCTTCTGCCTGTTCACGATGAGTGCCAGCGTCGGCGTCTGCACCCTGCCGATGGAGAGCACCTGCTTGTTCTGCCCGTATTTCAGCGTATACAGGCGCGTGGCATTCATTCCCAGAATCCAGTCGCCGATGGCACGGCTCAGTCCGGCGAGATACAGCGGCTGGTAATTTTCCTGCGGCTTGAGGTTGGAGAATCCTTCGCGTATTGCCTCATCGGTCATGGATGAGATCCAGAGGCGCTTCACGGGGCATGCAGCCTTTGCCTTCTGCATCACCCATCGCTGTATCAGTTCTCCTTCCTGTCCGGCATCACCGCAGTTTATTATCCCGTCGGCATTCTGCATCAGCCGTTCTATCACGGAGAACTGCTTCTTTATCCCCTGGTCATCAATGAGTTTTATACCGAAGCGTGGCGGTATCATCGGCAAGGACCCGAGGCTCCACCGCTTCCAGAGCGGCGTGTAGTCATCCGGCTCCTTCAGCGTACAGAGGTGTCCGAAGGTCCACGTCACCTGATAGCCGTTGCCTTCCATATAGCCGTCACGGGAACTGTTCGCCCCTATTATCTTGGCTATATCCTTTGCCACACTTGGTTTCTCTGCTATGCAAACAATCATATAATGAATGTAGAGTTTAGAATGTAGAATTGAGAGTTTGGAGTTTTTCGGTTTAGAATTATTTATTATTAAAATCAAGAGCCATTCCCGTAGCGAAGCGAGAACAATGCTTAATTCCGCACTCTTAATTCTACTTTCTTAATTCCGCACTCTCTATCTCCAGCACATAAACATCATGGTAACCGCCCTTTTCGCCATACCACTGCACAAGGCTTTTGTCAAGGAACGCGTTCTCCTTGATCGTGTCCTTGTAGAGCTTGCGGCATACGAGCGTCAGACGCGCCTCCTCGAATGTCATCGTGCCATTGGCTGCCTCCACGGGGTGCAGTCCGGTGGCTGCCACCTTGTCGCAGTCTCTGCCCGACTTCGCCCCGCACAGGGCGTAAGCCTTCCTCATCTCCTCGCTCTCGCCGAGGAAACAGAGCGTCAGCCTGTCCTCCTTCTCTATGAATTCATGGGTGAAACGCTCCGGACGGATGAACGCCACGGCTACGGGCTTGTTCCACAGCCATCCTATGCATCCCCACGATGCTGTCATCATATTGAACTTCTCCTTGTTGCCTGCCGTCACGAGCATCCACTCCTTGCCGATGGCTTCAAAGAAATTGTCTGTCAATTCTCTTGGGTCGATATTTTTCTTTTCCATTGTTTTCTGTTATTATCGTGTTATCTTCTGCAAAAGTAATGATTATTGGCGAGAACATATCATGTTGAGGACGAAAACATAAGCTTTCGCACAAAAATAGTTGACGAGTGACTAGTTGACAAGCAGACGAGTTGACAAGTAAACGAGTTGACTTGTTGGCGAGCGCTACTTGTCCTTTGTCCCGATGAATGTCACGCGCAATGTGTTCGCCCTGCGAAGGGCTTCCTTCACCTGCATTACGGTCTGCATATCAACATCCTTGTCGGCACTTATCGCCACGGTCAGCTGCTCGGCGTCTTCGGGCGACATGGCACTGCGCTGGCGCGAAAGGCGGTCTACCAACTGGTCTACCGTAACAATCTTGTCGCCCAACTGTATGCGGTAGGCGCCTCCTGCCGACGTCTTACCTATATATATATGTACTACGGATGATTTGTGGGCAAGCTTCACAAGTTCCTTGCCCTGCGGCACCCGATATTTTACTCTCACATCGTCCTGCCTCATGTGCGTCACGATGATGAAGAAGAACAACACCGAGAATATCAGGTCGGGCAATGAAGCGGTGTTCAATGCCGGCACCTCATGTTTCTTCTTTCTGAAATCAATCATCTTCCGGTTCCTCCTTTCCTTCTTTTCCGCCGGTTCCAGCTACTCCTGCACTTCCTTCCACGCTCTCCATCACACGCTGCGGACAAGCTTTCTCCACCGTTTTCCTCTCATCGTCACCCAACGCCTCATACGTCTTATGGTAGCGCTTCATGGCGTATTTGCGGCGCACCGTGGCGTATGCCGTGGAAATGGCATCCTGCACGTGGAAATAATCGTCGTACCTGGAGTCGGCAAGCATCGTAACGTTTATCACATGGGTCTTACGGTCGGGACAGTTCTCCACAAACTGCAGGATTCTCTCTGCCATCTTTGCCTTGTCCATCGCTTTTCCGTCCACGCACACCACTCCCTGCGCACCGATGGATACATCCAGCACGTTGCGCGAGTCCAGCTCGGTTATCTTTTCCTGTTTGTCCTTGTCGGATGGCGCGAGCTGCTTTGATATTCCCTTGTTGGAATCCATCGACGAGATTACGAGGAAGAACACCAAGAGTATGAACGATATGTCTGCCGTTGAGGTGGTGTTCAGGCCAGGGACGGCGAGTTTTCTTCGTCTGCGAAACATAATTCGAGTTTAGAATTTAGAGTTTAGAGTTAAGAGTTGTTCTCGCTGCGCTCGATTAAGAATTATTGAATTTAGAATTTAGAGTTGAGAATTTAGAGTTGTCGGCTTGAAGCTGATTAAGAATTATTCAATTAATAATTATACCACAAATCATTGATTCTAAAATCTTAATTCAAAATCTCCAAATCGCAGCGAAGCGAGAACAACTCTACATTCTTAACTATTAATTCTTAATTCTCATGGCCGAATACCCCACAGCCCCCGCCGCCACAACGAGCAGCAGGAGGATGGTATAGATGAACATGTCGGTGGCCTTGAGCCAGAAGACGTCGGCAAAGGTCTTGCCGTTTACCGTCACTGGCGAGGACGAACCGATGAGGAACGTCAACACGAGCGAAGCCACCAGCAAAGCCAGCGTGCCCCAGGCTATCCGTGCCACGGGTATACCATTCACCACACTCTCCCTCGACCTGCGCCTGTAGCCCCTCACAACAGCGCATACAGCCACACTGACGGAAAGAAACGTCATGATGTAGAGCAGCCACAACACTACGTCGGTGAAGAGCGGAGCATTATACGTGGGGTCGAACATATACGGCATGTTGTAGCCTATGAGATAGAACAGTGCAAACACTACCACCGTGATGCCTACGAGGACATACAGGATGCGCGTGGATATCTGTCCCGTCTTTATATTCTTGATATTCATCTGCTTGATGTTTTTACGGCACACCTTGTGCCATTCTTACCTCTGATTATTTACCGTTGACCCTGATCTTGTATTTCAGGATTGAGTCGAGCAGCGTGATTGCCGACTCCTCCATCTGACCTGTGATGTTCTCTATCTTGGAGATGATATAGTTGTAGAACACCTGCAGGATGAGGGCAGCAATGATACCGAAGATGGTGGTGATGAGCGCCACCTTCATGCCCGAGGCTACGATGGTAGGACTGATGTCGCCCGCCATCTGTATCTGTTCGAATGCCATCACCATACCGATTACCGTGCCCAGGAATCCGAGCGACGGGGCGATGGCGATGAAGAGCGTAATCCAGGAGCAGCCCTTCTCAAGGTTTGCCGCCTGCACGGAACCATAGCTTGATATGCCGCGCTCGATGTTGTCGATGCTGTCGTCGATGCGCGAGAGACCCTGACGGCATATAGCCGCCACCGGACCGCGAACACCATGGCATACCGCCTTTGCGCCGTCTATATCACCTTGTTCCAGTCTTGCGTCGATATCCGCCATCATCTTCTTGGCGTTTATCTCGCTCAGCGCAAGATAAATGATGCGCTCGATACAGAAAGCAAGTCCCAGTACGAGGGCAAGAGCCACGAGCGACATGAAGCCTGCCGAGCCCTCGATAAACTTCGTCTTTATTACCTGATGGAAGCTCTGAGGCTCCTCTTCATCGAGGTTTGCAAGGTCTGCCGTGATGTCGGCTGTATCTGCCGTCGCCACATTTGCCGCCGCTGTAGAGTCAGCCACGGCAGCAGTGGAATCCTTTCCCTGAGCTGCAGCCACGGCAGAGAACGCCATGAGTGCGACAAAGGCGAACAATAGTCTTTTCAATAGTCTTCGCATATACTTATTACTTGTTATTTATTACTTACAACACGAAATTCACCGGAATGCAGAAATACGTAAGGCACGGCTTCCCTTTATCCTCACCGGGTTTCCATTTCGGCATCATCTTCATCACTCTCAGCGCCTCGGCGTCGAGCAGCGGGTGCACCTTCTTGGTCACCTTGATTTCCGACACCGTCCCGTCCTTTCCGATGATGAATGCCACCATCACCTTTCCCTGTATCTTCTGCTGCTGCGCCGCCTTCGGGTAGCGCAGGTTCTTGGTTATCCATTTCATGAACTCCACCATTCCGCCGGGGAACTCGGGTAGCTTTTCCACCACACGGAAGTTCAGCGGGTTATCGTTCATATCCGTTGCCACAGGCACCTGTGCTGTGGTCTGCGCATCGTCGTCCGTCGCAGTTCCGCTCTCGCCCACTCCTTTGCCGTCCTCGGCATCGCCGGCAGGCTGGTCCACCTTGGGCACCTCCGTCACGGTCTCTTCCACTTTCTTTATCTTCTCCGTCACGGCCTTAGGCGTCTCCCCGGGCTTGATATATGCTATCATGTCCTTGCGCTGCTGTTGCGGCAGCAGTTCCATATCGGCCACGGAGGTGTCGTCGTCTGAGTCGAAATCGTCATAGTCTCCCCCTCCGGTCCTGTATTCCAGCGCCACGTAGAGCAGCGTGAGCGAGAAAATCAGTCCGAGGAGCAGTCCCGTAGTGCGGTTCGCCTCATAATCTATATGGAAAAACTTGTTTGCCACTATCTTTTTTACCGTTTGATTCTTTCAATCGGCAAAGTTAATGTATTTTTTTCTTTTCTGCCCTTACATTCTGTCAAGAATCTCAATAAAATGTTTTTTATTTCAAACATTCAGTTTTAATCGGCAATCAGGACTTGCTTGGATTTTGTTTTTTTTGTTTGCCGTCTGCTTTCATAGGCAATGAACGGCACATTCAATTGCCCGGCTTCTTCTGAATGATAAGTACTCGATTAGTACTTGTATTGGATTACTCCAGTACTTGCATTGGATTACTCCAGTACTCCTTATTGGATTACTCCAGTACTCCTATTGGATTACTCCAGTACTTGTATCCTTATCGCTAAAAGTACTGCATGAAAATCATAAAGATTCAAGTGTCTGATTACCTTCGTATAGTATATATTGTAGGAAACAGACGAGTAGACAAGGAGATATGTCTTTTCCCTTTGTCCTTATAATATTTATTTACCAGACACGCCGCCCTACATGACGCTCACGAGGACACACGCCACAATGACCAGCACGGCGAGGATGCTCAGCACAATCATCAGCACCTTCGATATGATTTTCCTGCGACGCTGGGATGTCAGCGACTGTCTCTTGAAAATTTCCGATTCGTCCGTTCTTTGATTTCTGTGGTGGCTGCCCGAGTGATGATGGGATGCATAAGAACTGCGTCCCGACCTATTGCCATTGTCCATTTTACGGTTGTTTTAGTTTCAAGCCCTTCCTATATATATAATAAGGTAAAGCCGAATGTTTTCTTATGTTTATGTATAATGTCGAAAGCGATGCTGCAAAGGTATATATTTACCCCGAGCTATAGCAATATTTCGTTGATTTTAACCAAATTTATCCTTTCTCCGCACCCCCGTTTTTTATTGTCAACTTTCTACCGCTTTCCTTCCGTATCTCCATAAAAGTGATTATCTTTGCATCCGTTCTTCAAAACCAGAAACGATTCTACGAAGACCATAGAGGCTAATCTATCTCTATAATATGAAAATTAAATTGGCAATGGAACAAGACAAGATATACACTTTCGACGAGGCATATCATGCCTCAAAGGAATATTTCGGCGGCGATGAGCTCGCTGCCAGAGTGTGGGCAAACAAATACGCACTCAAAGACAGCTTCGGCCACATCTACGAGAAGACGCCGGCAGACATGCACTGGCGCATCGCACGGGAGGTGGAGCGCATAGAGAACAAGTATGCCAATCCGATGAAGAAGGAGCAGATATACGAACTGCTCGACCACTTCAGATACATCGTGCCGGCAGGCAGTCCGATGACCGGAATCGGCAACCACCACCAGGTGGCGTCGCTCTCCAACTGCTTCGTGATCGGCCTCGACGGAGATGCCGACTCCTACGGAGCCGTGATGCTCATGGACGAGGAGCAGGTGCAGCTGATGAAGCGCCGCGGAGGAGTGGGACACGACCTCTCGCAACTCCGTCCGAAGGGTTCGCCGGTGAACAACTCCGCCCTGACATCCACCGGAGTGGTGCCGTTCATGGAGCGCTACAGCAACTCCACACGTGAGGTGGCACAGGACGGAAGGCGCGGAGCCCTGATGCTCTCCATCAGTATCAAGCATCCCGACAGCGAGGCGTTCATCGACGCCAAGATGCAGGAAGGCAAAATCACCGGCGCGAACGTGTCGGTAAAGCTCGACGACGAATTCATGCAGGACGCAATAGACGGTACGGAATACACTCAGAAATTCCCCATCGACAGCAAGAACCCTCTGATACAGAAGAAGGTGGACGCAAAACTGCTGTGGGAGAAAATCGTACACAACGCTTGGAAGAGCGCCGAACCGGGAGTGCTCTTCTGGGACACCATTCTGCGCGAGAGCATACCCGACTGCTATGCTGACCTCGGCTTCCGCACGGTGTCGACAAACCCTTGCGGAGAAATTCCGCTCTGTCCGTATGATTCATGCCGACTGCTATCCATCAACCTGTATTCATACGTGGTGAATCCGTTCACGCCGGAGGCATACTTTGACTTCGACCTCTTCAAGAAGCATGCGGGATACGCCCAGCGCATCATGGACGACATCGTGGACATGGAGATGGAGAAGATTGACCTTATTATAGAAAAGGTGAAGAGAGACCCGCAGACAGACGACGTGAAGAACACGGAGCTGAACCTCTGGAAGAAAATCAAGCGCAAGAGCGGAATGGGACGACGCACCGGAGTGGGCATCACCGCAGAGGGCGACATGATAGCCGCAATGAATCTGAGATACGGCACGCAGGAGGCCACTGACTTCTCAGTGCTCGTGCATAAGACGCTCGCACTGGCTGCCTACCGCTCGTCGGTGGAGATGGCAAAGGAGCGCGGCGCATTCCAGATTTACGATGCGGAAAGGGAGAAGAATAACCCGTTCGTCAACCGCCTCAAGGAGGCTGACCCGCAGCTATACGAGGACATGGTGAAGTATGGCAGAAGGAACATCGCCTGTCTGACCATCGCCCCTACCGGCACAACCAGTCTTATGACACAGACCACAAGCGGCATCGAGCCTGTGTTCATGCCCGTATACAAGCGCCGCCGCAAGGTGAACCCGAACGATACCGACGTACACGTGGACTTCGTGGACGAGTCGGGCGACTCTTTCGAGGAGTTCATCGTGTTCCACCACAAGTTCCTTACATGGATGAAGGTCAACGGCTACGACACGGAGAAGAAATACTCACAGGAGGAACTCGACGAACTCGTGGCAAAGTCACCTTATTATAAAGCCACGGCAAACGACGTGGACTGGCTGATGAAGGTACGCATGCAGGGAGCCATACAGAAATGGGTGGACCACAGCATCAGCGTGACGATAAACCTGCCGAACAACGTGGACGAGCAACTCGTGAACCGCCTCTACGTGGAGGCATGGAAGTCGGGATGCAAGGGATGCACCGTATACCGCGACGGATCGCGCTCGGGAGTGATGATCGCCGTGGAGAAGAAGGACAAGAAGAAAGACGAGCTGGAGAAGAAGCACACCTGCGAACCGCCACAGGTGACGGAGGTAAGACCGAAGGAACTGGTGTGCGACGTGGTGAGATTCCAGAACAACAAGGAGAAGTGGGTGGCCTTCGTAGGACTGCTCGACGGTTATCCATACGAGATATTCACCGGTCTGCAAGACGACGACGAGGGTATCTCGCTGCCCAAGACCATCACCAAGGGCAAGATAATAAAGAAGGTGGACGAGAATGGCAAGAAGCGCTACGACTTCCAGTTTGAGAACAAGCGCGGATACAAGACCACAGTGGAGGGACTGAGCGAGAAGTTCAACCCTGAATACTGGAACTACGCCAAGCTCATCTCCGGAGTGCTGCGCTACCGCATGCCGCTGACCAACGTGATAAAGCTCGTGGGGTCGCTGCAGATGGACAGCGAGAGCATCAACACATGGAAAATCGGAGTGGAACGCGCTCTGAAGAAATACATCGCCGACGGAACGGAAGCAAAGGGACAGAAATGTCCGGTATGCGGACAGGAGACTCTTGTATACCAGGAGGGATGCCTTATCTGCAAGAACTGCGGAGCTTCACGCTGCGGATAACAGGCGGAAAGCAAACGAATTTGTTTTTTTAATAATTTAGTTATGGCGCAAGCCGGAGGTTAGCGAATGTAAGTCCTTGTTGTGAAACAAAGCTTATATCCGCTAACTCTCTTTAAAGACACAACGGATGACAAGGGGCGGCGCCGTCTTTTTTTCAAACTGTCAGAACATACGCAAATGGAAATTTCAAAGGGAAACATCTTCATAAGGAACATGCGCTTCCACGCCCGTCACGGCGTGCTGCCGCAGGAACAGGCCACGGGAGGAACATTCAGCGTGAGCATAGACGCCATGTATCCGCTGCAGCAGGCGGTGGAGACAGACGAGGTAAACGATACGCTCAACTACGCCGAGGTATATGACATAGTGAAGAGGGAGATGGCCGAGCCGTCGAAACTCATAGAACACGCAGCCGGAAGGATAGGCAAAAGCCTAATCAAGGCGATGCCGCGGATAGAGGAGCTCACCGTGGAAATGGTGAAGGAAAACCCGCCGATGGGGGCCGACTGCGATGGTGCCGGCGTGCGGCTGCACTGGACAAGCAGTCAAAATGGCCTGTAAATTGGCATAAATTTCGTAAATAGTTATGAAGGAACGAAACTTATAATTAAATTTGCAGCTGTGATAAAGGTAAACAACACGATAATGGGCCGCGCAGCAGTCACGGCGCTATTGATAATGATGACGGTGGCAGCAGTCGCCGCCAAGACTTTTACGCTTGTCATCGATGCCGGACATGGAGGACATGACGCCGGCGCAAGAGGAAGTTTCTCTAACGAAAAGGACATAAACCTGAGGATGGCGCTCGCCTTCGGACGGTACGTGGAAAAGAACTGTCCGGACGTGAAAGTGATATACACACGTAAGACCGACGTATTCGTGCCGCTCCACAAGCGTGCGGACATAGCCAACAAGAACAAGGCCGACGTTTTCATATCCATCCACACCAACGCTCTGCCTGCCGGAAGGATTGCCAGAGGACTGGAGACATACACGATGGGAATGAGGCGCTCGAACGAGAAACTCAGTGCCGCACAGCGCGAAAACGCCGTAATCACATTCGAGAGCGACTACAAACAGCGGTATGAGGGCTACGACCCCAACTCCCCCGAAAGCGCAATCATGTTTGAATTCATACACGACAAGAACATGGCGAAGAGTGTGGAACTGGCAAGACTGGTGCAGAAGAACGTCTGCTCCATAGCATCACGGCCGGACAAGGGAGTGAAGCAGGACGTGTTCCTCGTGCTCCGCGAGACATCAATGCCGGCATGCCTCATAGAACTCGGATTCATCACGACACCCGACGAGGAGCGGATGCTCAACGACCAGACGAGCGTGGACAACATTGCGAGGGGGATATACAACGCCTTCGCCAAATACAAGAACGACAACTCCACGGGATTCACAGTGCCGTATGAGGCGACAAGCAGCACACAGCCCAAAATCCCGACGATAGTGCCGAAGGACTACAAGGACGACAAGGCTCCGAAGGAGCAGATGCGCACAAGGTCCACTGCCCGGCCCGCAGCAAAGAAGCAGCAGGACGCTGACGAGGAAGCGGAAAAGCCGGCACGTGCGGACAAGCAGGAAGCCCCGGCAGCAAGCACCAGACAGGAAAGCGGCAACACGGCGGCAAAGAACACGCCGGCACAGAACGGCGGAATCATTTTCAAGGTGCAGGTATTGGCAAGCACGGCGACGCTGCCGGCAAACAGTCCGAGATTCAAGGGACACTCCGACGTGTCATCATACAAGGAGAACGGAATGGTGAAATACACCATCGGCGCATCTGCCGACTACAACGAGATAAACCGGTTGCGCCAGTCTCTCGCCGACGACTTCCAGGGATGCTTCGTAGTGGCATTCAAGGACGGGGAGAAGATGAACATCACCGAAGCCATCAGAGAATTCAAAAAGAAAAAATAAACAAAAAGAAACAAGATGAAGTATTTTACAAAAGAAGTCAAGATAGCCATCGTGGCAATAGCAGGACTCGTGGTATTGTTCCTCGGAATGAATTTCCTCAAGGGACTCAACCTTTTCTCCTCTGACACACGCTACTATATCTCATTCAAGGATATCAGCGGACTCTCATCCTCATGTCCCATCTACGCCGACGGATACAAGGTGGGCGTGGTGAGAAACATCAGATACGACTACGAACAGGGCAAGGACATCCTCGTGGAAGCCAACATCAACAAGGATCTGCGCATACCGAAGGGAAGCAGCGCGGAAATCGTGAGCGACCTGATGGGCAACGTGAAAGTGAACCTGCTGCTCGCCAACAACATGCGCGAGAGGGTGAACCCCGGCGAAACCATCGTGGGCGGAATAAACGACGGAGCGATGGGACAGGTGAAAGACCTCATCCCCGTGGTGGAGAAGATGCTGCCTAAGCTCGACTCCATACTCGCCAACGTGAACGCCCTGCTTGCCGACCCGGCTCTCTCGAACTCTCTGCACAACGTGGAGACGATAACAGGCAACCTCACCGTATCGACAAAGGAACTCAACACCCTGCTCGGATCGCTCAACAGAAACGTGCCCGGACTCATGGGCAAGGCTGGACGGGTGATGGACAACGCCGAGACGCTTACCGGAAAACTGAACAAGGTTGACGTGGAAGGAACGATGAACAAGGTGAACGCCACACTCGACAACGTGCAGGCTTTCACAGACCAGCTCAACAACAACCGTGGCAGCCTGGGTCTGCTCATGCGCGACCCGAACCTCTATTACAACCTGAATTCAACGATGAAGCACGCCGACTCGCTCATGATTGACCTCAAGGCACATCCTAAGCGCTACGTGCATTTCTCGATATTCGGCAAGAAAGACAAGTAAGCCGAAAGGCTCCGCAAGGCGGCAAAGCCCGAAGGCTGCAATGCAAAAGAACAAAGCGATTTTGTAAAGTGCAATATTAAAGCACTTTACAAAATTGTTTCAAAAATACACCAACACTCATTTGCCTATTCCAATTATTTTTGCGAAATTTGCAACACTTTTCGGCAAAAGTATTGAAAGTACAGACGAGAAAAGTGGAAAAACCAAAAAGTTCCGATAGAGTCGAAAGACACAAATCAGACCAAGTCGAAAGACTGCAAACCAAAACGAAGTCAATAAGGCATCGCTAAAAGAAACGTCGAAAGACCGAAACTACTTTATTCCGACAAATATGATCGAAAATCCCAACGCACTCTGGGACAAGACTCTTTTATTCATAAAGCGAAACGTATCAGAGCAGCAATTCAGCACATGGTTCAAGCCAATCGGCTTCGAGTCCTTCAACGAAGACTCGAAGGTGTTGGTGCTACGAGTGCCCAGCCCGTTCTACGCTGAGTACTTGGAGGAGAACTATATCGATTTGCTGGCAAATGTATTGGTAAAGAATTTCGGACAGGGAATAAAGCTGAACTACAGGGTTCTGACCGACAAGCAGAACAATATCTCACAAGTGGTGACATCCGACCCGCCGGCAAACATCGCTGACGGAAAGCCGAAGGCTACAGGCAACAACCAGTCGCCGACCTTGCTCGACGCCGCACGCCCGCAGCAGATCAGCTCGCAGCTCAACCCCCACCACACTTTCGCCAACTACATCGAGGGAATAAGCAACAAGCTCCCGCGCTCTGTAGGACAGTCGATTGCCGAACATCCGAACACCACACAGTTCAACCCGATGTTCATCTACGGCCCGTCCGGTTGCGGCAAGACCCACCTCATCAACGCCATCGGAGTGCGTACCAAGCAGCTCTACCCGATGAAGAGAGTGCTGTACATCAGCGCACGCCTCTTCCAGGTGCAATACACCAACGCCGTGCGCAACAACAACGTGAACGACTTCATCAGCTTCTATCAGACCATAGATATGCTGATAGTTGACGATATACAGGAGTGGGCTTCGGCAACGAAGACCCAGGAGACTTTCTTCCATATCTTCAACCACCTCTTCATGAACGGCAAGAGGATTATCCTCGCTTCCGACCGTCCGCCCGTTGACCTGCAGGGAATGAGCGACCGACTGCTCACCCGATTCAGCTGCGGACTCATCGCGGAACTGGAAAAGCCGAACGTGGAGCTATGCATGGACATACTGCACTGCAAGATAAAGCGCGACGGACTGTCCATTCCGGAGAACGTGGTGCGCTTCATAGCCGAGACTGCCAACGGCAGCGTGAGGGACCTTGAGGGCGTTATCAATTCGCTGCTCGCATATTCGGTGGTATACAACAGCAACATCGACATGCGCCTTGCGGAGAGAGTCATCAAGCGTGCGGTGAAGATAGACGACAATCCGCTCACGCTCGACGATATCCTCGACACCGTATGCAACCACTTCAGCGTTACTACAGCCTCCGTTTCCGGCAGAAGCCGCAAGCGTGAATATGTGGAAGCGCGCCAGTTGGCGATGTATCTCGCAGACAAATACACCAAGATGCCTGCATCGAGAATCGGCAAGCTGATGGGCGGAAGGGACCACTCGACGGTTATCCACAGCTGTTCGAAAGTGGCTAAGCGACTGACGGTAGACAAGCTCTTCCTTGATGAAGTGACAAGTATAGAGAATTCTTTCAAACTGAAACGATAGTCAAGTGTTTCGGTTTGGCTCCGGAACAAGATATACGGAGCGAAATCATAAATAAGATGGAGAAAGGGAGTTTGCGCATGCAGACTCCCTTTTGCTTTTCCCCCAAACCGGTCATCAGGACGTTTTGGGATTTTTATACTGCCAATTTACACGTTCATCTGTTCCTTCAGCGGTTCCACATGGATATTGATGTGGGTATGGTCGCCGAAGGTCTGGCGCAACTTGTGTTCGATATTCGTGGCGCGACGGTGCGATTCGTCAAGCGATATGCCGCCTGGCATACGCAGATGCATCTCTATGGCGATATTGCTGCCTATACGACGGGTGCAGAGATGATGTATGCTGCTCACCTCCGGTTCACTCTCGGCAATCTCTACAATCCTCTTCTCCACATCCGCCGGCAGACTCTTCTCGAGCAGTTCGCCGGAGGCGGAATCAATCAGCCCCAGTGCCGTACGCACGATGAAGATACTCACCACAACGGCGGCAACAGGGTCAAGCACTGCCCACTTGCTGCCCAGCAGTATCGCTCCGCCGATGCCTATCGCCGTACCTATCGACGAGAGGGCGTCACTGCGATGATGCCACGCATTCGCCACAACAGCCTGGGAGTTTACCTCATCCCCCACCCTCTTGGTAAAGCGATAGGTCCACTCCTTCAGAGCAATGCTCACCAATGCCGCAACGAGAGCCACCATGCCCGGCTGCTCCAGAGGTTCGCCCTTGATGAAGCCCCATATCTCCTGACAACCGTTATAGAAGATATAGAAGCCCACACAGAGCAGCGCAAGACCGATAATCGACGTGGCGAGGGTCTCGTATTTCCCGTGTCCGTAGTCATGGTCTTCGTCCTCCGGCTTTGAACTTATCTTCACGAATGCCACCACGACGATATCCGTGAGGAAGTCCGACAGCGAATGTACTGCATCTGCTATCATTGCAGCCGAACCGCCGAGTATTCCGGCAATGAACTTAAATACGAGCAGCACCACGTTTACCACGCTTCCCATCAGCGTGACGCGGTATATCTTCCGTTCCCTTTCTTTTGTTTCCATACTTAATAGTGATTATTAAAACGGCGGCAAAGATATTCATTAATACCTATATGTAGGTAGGAAATAGGATAAAAACAATTAAATTATCGGAAAAGTTAAGAATATTTTACGGATATGGAAAACACAGGAGACACCGTTCTATTGTTATTCAGAGTTAAAGAACAGTCGAATGGCAGTGCTGCTTTATGGCTATATAAATATAAATAGCTACTTTTGCAGAGAATTACAGAACACGCTATTTTAAGTCATGAGCATTATAACATTCATAAAGAAATGGACGCTGATTTGTGCCATCATCTTCGGCACATTGGTATACCTCTTGTTTTCCGAAATCCCCATGCTGCAGCCTATCGGCGATGTGGCAGGACCTTGGTGCATGAATCTCGTGCCATACCTTATATTCCTTCTGCTCTATGTCACTTTCTGCAAGATTGACATGGAGAACCTAAGGCCGAGGGCATGGCATTTCTGGCTGCAACTGATACGCACGGCGATTTCAGGATTCTTCGTGATGATAATCCTGCTGTTTGGCGGCGTAAGCCCGGAACTGAAGATTGTGCTCGAAGGTTGTTTCATCTGCTTCATCTGTCCCACGGCAGCTTCGGCGGCGGTGGTCACCGAGAAACTCGGCGGCAGCATTGCCTCGCTCACGGTATACACACTGATAGCCAACATCGTCACTTCCATCATCATCCCCCTCTTCTTCCCTATGGTGGAGAAAGGGAGCGACATTACGTTCCTCTTCGCCTTCATGATGATACTCCGCAGGGTGGTCACTGTGCTGCTCGTGCCGCTGTGCCTTGCCTTGCTCACACGGAGGTATCTGCCCAAAGTGGCTGACAGGATAAAGAGCTACAAGAACCTGGGATTCTATTTCTGGTCGGTGAACCTTTCCATTGTCACCGGCATGACAATCCATAACATCATTGACGCCTGCGTGGGGGGATGGACTCTCTCCCTGCTGCTCATCCTGCCGCTGTTCATCACCATCATCCAGTTTGCCATCGGCAAATGGGTGGGCGGTTTCTACGGCGACCGCGTTAGCGCCGGACAGGCCCTCGGACAGAAGAACACAATCGTGGGAATATGGCTCACCGTGGCTTTCCTCAATCCCGTGGCGGCGGTTGCCCCCGGTGCCTACGTGCTCTGGCAGAATCTGGTGAACTCCTGGCAGCTGTGGTGCAAGGAGAAATACGGGTATCTCAAATGGTAAACTTGTATTTTTCTATTCTGTCGCGACATTCCTCCATAAGCCATTTCGGAGTGCTGGTGGCTCCACAGATACCTATGGTGTCCACGCCGTGCAGCCATTCGCCCTTTATCTCGTCGGGCGACTCCACCTGGTAGCTGTTCGGATTCACGCTGTGACATTCATCAAACAATACCTGTCCGTTGCTGCTTTTCCTTCCACACACAAAGAGCACGAGGTCGTGGCGCGCTGCAAAACTGCTTATGTTGGGCATACGGTTTGCCACGTTCCTGCAGATGGTGTCGAAGCTCTCGAACTTCGCTTCCTGCGAGATATGCTGCTGGATATATTCTATGATGCGGTGGAATTCGTCGAGCGACTTGGTTGTCTGCGAATAGAGATACGTGTCGCGGTTCATGTCGAGCGACTTCACATCATCGAAGTGGGCAATGACCTTGGCTGTGCCGTTGGTCTGACCCACAAGTCCTAACACCTCCGCATGCCCCGGCTTGCCGAAGATGACTATCTGGGCTTCCGGATTGGCATCATACTGCCGCTTTATCCTGCGCTGCAGCTGCAGCACCACAGGACAGGTGGCGTCGATTATCTCTATGCTGTTTTCCTCCGCCAGGGCATAGGTCTCGGGCGGTTCGCCGTGGGCACGCAGCAGCACCTTCACGTCATGCAGGCGCTTCATCTCATCATGGTTGATGGTGATAAGTCCCATGCGCTTCAGTCGCTTGCATTCCATCCCGTTATGCACTATGTCTCCCAGGCAATACAGGATATTGCCGTCAGAAAGTTCCGTCTCTGCCTTCGTTATCGCCGTGGTCACCCCGAAGCAGAATCCGCTGCCGCTGTCGATTTCAATTTTCATTTGTAATAGATGTCCAACAGGTCGTGGGCAGCGGCGAAGCTTGTCTTCTCGCCTCTGAGCACCCGCTGCTCATAATCCTGCAGACTTTTCTGGATAAGTTCGTTGTTATAGAAATTGTTGCGCAGACTCTCGTTTATGGTTTCATACATCCAGTATTTGTTCTGTTCGTTCCGGCGGTAGTCAAAATATCCGTTGTCCCTCACGAAGTCGATATACTCATATACCATGTCCCATACCTCCTTTACGCCCGTGCCGTAGAATCCGCTGTAGCAGAGCACCTTCGGCATCCATCCGCTATCCGGTGCCGGGAAGAAATGGAGGGCATTGCGGAAGTTTGTTGCCGCAAGATGGCATTTGTCCACATTGTTGCCGTCGCATTTGTTTATCACGATGCCGTCGGCTATCTCCATGATACCTCGCTTGATGCCCTGCAGTTCGTCGCCCGTTCCGGCGAGCTGGATGAGCAGGAAGAAGTCCACCATCGAGTGGCATGCCGTCTCGCTCTGCCCCACTCCCACGGTCTCCACGAATATCTTGTCGTAGCCGGCTGCCTCACACAGGATGATGGTCTCACGCGTCTTGCGTGCCACGCCTCCGAGAGAGCCTGCCGACGGACTGGGACGGATGAACGACTCTTTCCTTACCGAAAGCTTCTCCATACGCGTCTTGTCGCCGAGGATACTGCCCTTTGAGCGCTCCGAACTCGGGTCGATGGCGAGCACGGCGAGCTTGCCGCCGAAACGGTCGAGCACGTGGATGCCGAACTCGTCGATAGAGGTACTCTTTCCGGCTCCCGGCACTCCACTGATTCCGATACGCACGGAGTTTCCGCTGTATGGCAGACATTTGTCTATCACTTCCTGGGCTTTCTTCTGATGGTTGGGGTTGACGCTCTCCACGAGGGTTACGGCCTGGCTGAGTATCGTCACGTCGCCCTTGACTATTCCTTCCACCATCTCGCCTACGCTCATCTCATGGCGGCGGAAGCGGGCGCGCTTCAGGTATGGGTTTATGTTTGAAGGCTGCACTACGCCTTGGTTCACTTGCAGCCCTGCGAATTCCTTACTGTTCTCTGGGTGTTCCATTATGAATTTAGAATTTAGAGTTAAGATTTTGGAGTTTTTCTCATTTTACCTTTACCTTCACTACCACCTTCGGTTGTGTAGGGTCGTTTGTAATCATCAGCACACGAGGTTTGCTTCTTGCCGAGCGCAACAGCTTCTTGTTTACCGTTATCTTCAGCTTTGCCTGTTCGCCTGGTTTGAGCTTCGACTTGTTCAGCTTCACGCTCATGCCCGAAGTGAACATCTGCATGGAACGGATGTCGAGCTCCGAGCGTCCTGTGTTCTCTATGAATATTATGCCGCTCTTTGATGACTTGTCGCCGAACGAACCGAGATCGAGTGTTGTCTCCGAGAGATTTATCTTCGGTGCATTGGCAAGCTGGGTCTCCGACATATTGTCGAAGTCTGGCAGCAATACCGCCGATACCGAGATTTCCTTGTCGAGACTGACCTTCTCGCCTGGCTTCTTGCCCAGGAACACTGATGTCTGCGTCAGTCCTAAGTCGCGCAGCTTGCGCGAGTCGAGCTTCAGCGAAGCCACTCCTGTCTTGCCCGGAGCTATGTGCGTCGGCGAAACGGTTGCCGTGATATACGACGGGAGGTGCATGATTACCGGGCTCACCGTTTCCGGCGTGTTGTTGCGGATATGGATAAGCTGCACGGGGTAGTCTCCGCGGTTCACGTCGTCGAACTCCACATCGTTCTTGTCCACCATCAGTCCTCCCACCTTATAGGAGAAGTTGCCGGTGAAGTCGTTTGCCTCCTCCACCACTACGCCGCGCATCTTGAGATAGAACGGTTTGGTCGATGAATTGCAGAACAGCGCCACCTCCTTTTCGAAGTGTCCCAGCTGCCGCGCGTCGTATGTTGCGGTGACGGTGAACGGATCGCCGCGATGTATCGTCTGGCGCGGATAGTCCACGGTGGTGCATCCGCAGCTCACTCTCACCTGGTCGATGTTCAGTTCGTTTCCCTTGTTTGTCAGTTCAAACTTCACCGTGACCGGTGATTCATAGAGTACGTTGCCGCAGTCTATGATTTCATTCTTGGCGGATATTCTCTGTGCCATGGCATCCAGCGATGCCATGGCAAGGAGTGATAGTATTATTGATTTGTTGTTCATATTCTTGATTGATTCATTTCCTCTTCTTTACTCCACATTTATCGTCTTTGCCCCTGTCCTGCCGGTAAACTCCGGTGAGTAGGCGCACTGTACGGTACAGCTGCCTGTGGTGTAGCTGCCGCTACGGTCCACATAGTATTCTGTCTCCACCACGTGTGTGCCCTTTGACAGGCTGTCGAAGTAATAGTTTGTGGCGTTGTCCTTCGGCGAACAGTAGTAGCCCCAGTGGTAACCGCTCAACTGCTTCACCGGCTCCATACATGCCGCACGCTTGTCCGCTACCTGAACGAAGTCGTAGTCGCGATCTGCCGTTATCGTGATGCGCACTGTCATGCGGTCGCCCGTTGAGAACGCCGTGCCGTTGGCATTGCGTATTATCTCCCTCTTCACCTTTATTCCTGAGGCGTTGTCGGCTACGTTCTCCGCCTTCTGTGAGAACTGCGCATAGACTGCGCCCCACGACGTGCCGTCGGTCTGCTTGGTGACGGTGAGGTTCTTCTGCTTGTTGATGTCGTATACGGTCTTTGAATAACCGAGTCCTGCCGAAACCTTTGGCAGTGTCTGGTTCTTTCCGTCCACGGCGATGGTCATGCCGCCGGCATTTCTTGAATCAAGCTCTCTGTAGTTGCCGTCCATAAAGGCATAAACGGCATTCACGCTGTTCACCGGTGTGTCCCAAGCCTGCGTGCGCTTGCTCTGCAGGAGCCACAGGCGCATCTCGTCCACCGTGGTCTTGTCTTCCGGAGTCACAGCCTTGATTGCCTCGATGGCTGCTGTCTGCGTCGGGATGCGGTAGTCAAACCATGAGTAGACGGCACGCGGCGTGTCGAAATACCTGCCCATGTCTGCCTTGGCTACGGTGTATTGCCTGATGCTCTCCACATATTCCTTAGCCTCCTGCTGCCTGCCGTCCTTGTTGAGGACGACTGCCATACGTGCCTTTGCGAAGATATTGCGCTGACGGTCTTTCCTCAGAACAGTCATCAGATATTCCTTCATCGGCTTCTCTGCCTGGGGCAGCTGTCTGCCGAGCAGGGCGTTGATATAGAGGTATTGTATGGCGTGGCTGTCGTTGATGTTTATCGTCCTGCCTTCTTTCCCGGCTTTCCTGAACATCTCGTATTCCCTCACCACTACGTTTCCGAGATACTTCATCGCCTTGTCTATCATGCCTGCCGCCTTGTTGTCATTGGTCATCACCTTCAGGCGTGCGAGCGTTTCAACCACCTGGCCCGTCATGCTTGCCGATCCGCTCATGCCCTGCCACCAGCTCCATGAGCCGTCTTCGTTCTGCAGCTTCTTAAGTCCGTCATAGAAGGTGTTGATGCGGTAGTCCATCGCCGACTCATTGAAGTATGCCGAGAGCATCCTCTTCTGGTCTGCCTCCTTGTCGGCATCCATCACCCATGGTGTCTCGTCGAGCACGATGGCTTTGAGTTCCAGATTCTTCTCCAGGGCGCTCATCAGCGTACCGTTGCCGTCGTTCTTCCATAGGTCTACAACCTTCTTGATTACCGGCGACTGCTTCATGATATGCCTGCCCAGTACGTTGGCATAATATCCTGCCACCTGACTCATGGCGTTCTTCTCGTCCGTCTCTGCCATGTATGGCAGTGCCTGAATCATCAGCCATGTCGGGTTGGCGGTGTATTCCACGGTGAGCTTCTTCTCTGCAGCGTCCTTCGGGAAGAGACTGTCCATCGCTATCTCCTTCTTTCCCTTCTCAAGGAAGGTGAACGGCACGGTGTTCATCACTCTCTCCGTATTCGGCAATACCGGCAGATAGTGCTGCTCGCCGTCGCTGTAGTCCTTGCCCTCGGCGGAGATGCGGCAGATGAGCAATGTTGCATCCTGACCTGGTTCAAAACCGAACGCCACGCTTTCCGTGGAGTTGGCCTTCACCGTCAGCTTCTGGCTCTTGGTGTATACCGCCTTGTCCGTCTCCGGATCTATCATCTTCAGCGTTACGGTTGTCGTGATATCCTTGTCCGTCGTGTTGGCAACGCGTGTGGCGATGCTTGCCTTGTCGCCGAGGCGCACGAAGCGCGGCATGTTCGGCATCACCATCACCTTCTTGCTTGCCACACACTGGCTCTCTATCATTCCGTAGTTCATGTTCCTGTCGTGGGCGAATCCCATGAATTTCCATGTGGTGACGCTCTCCGGCAGGGTGAACGAGATATTCACGTTTCCGTCCTTGTCGGCATATAGTGCCGGATAGAAGAATGCGGTCTCGTTGAGGTTCTCGCGCAACTGTATCGCCGTCTCGTCTTTCTCTTCCTTCTGCAAAGGCTCTCCGGCAGCAGGGCTTTCCTCAATTTCGGAGTGCTTCTCTACCACCACCTTATCCATTTTCATGTTGGAGGTTGCCGACTCTTCCTTGGCCTTCAGCACCATACTGTTGCCTCGTATATAGAGCGGCTTCGAACCGGTGACGTATACGTTGGACGAGAACAGTCTTTCGGATTCTGCCAGACTGTAGTCGAGGATGCTCAGCGCCAGCGGCTTCGTATTGAACCATTTTATGTCCTTGCCTGAATTGTATGTCAGCCTTGTCTGCGACATGGTATTCCATCTTGCCGAAGGCAGGTTCTGCCAGAGGTCGAGACTGAACGTGAACCTGTTCTTCACTATCTGGTCGAGCGACTTGTCATACATCAGGGCGAGCAGCTGACTTCCCTTTTCTTCGCCGTCCAGATATTTCTTATTGATGACATCCTTCGTGTCGGGTCGTGAGATGTTCAGGGTCCACGTCTCCTTCTGTCCCGGTGTCAGTTTGTCGCGGAATGTCACCCATTTCAGTTCCAGCGTCTTGTCCTGCATCGGACGGGCGATGGTGTATCTGTGTGTGTAGGTCTGTCCGTCCTTCACCCAGAGGTAGTTCAGCAATATGCCTTCGCCGTATTCTTCCTTATATATATAAGGTGTGGTCACGATGCCGTCGCTCACTTCGTATGCTCCGCTTTCCAGCACCTTGTTTCCGGCTATTACATTATATATAATATGTGTGTCCCTGCATGACGAACCCACCTGCACATATACCGGTTTGCCGTCTCTCGGGAAGGTAGCAGACGATACATACGCCCAGTCCGGCGTGTCGGCTGCAGGTTGCTTGTCACCGATGCCGAAGAGCACGAAGTCGCTCTTCACCGTGTCCGTGCCGCATACAGCCCACAGCGTATGTCTGCCCGACTTGATGTCCTGCAGTCTGCTCCAGTCTATCGTCACGTTGCGGTTTGCCTTTGCCGTGTATCTTGCCGACTGCTTGTCGAACCAATACTCCACCTCGCCGTCTATCTCCTTTGCCGAAGCATTGTAGCGCTTGAAGCTTATGGTCAGCACACTGTCCTTCAGTGCCTTTTCCGGCATGTCGAAGGTAAGTGCCGTGGGGCTTGTGCCGAGCGTCAGACTCGTCTCTGCGTCGTGGCTCTCGCCTGCATTGTCGGTTATCTGGGCTGATGCCGTGAAGGTATAGAATGCTCTCCACGGGCGGCCGGCGTTCTTCTTGTCCTCGGCGTATCCATCGGGCATGATTACCGGTACGAGCATCTCGAATCTGCCCTCGTCATCCGTTGCCACCGTGTCGCGCAACATCTCCTTGTCATCGTTCGCACCGCTGAAATATCTCCAGAAGAAACGCGACTCACTGCGCTTCACGCTGTATGCCACCTTTGCTCCCTGCACCGGCACTCTCGAATAGGTCATTGCCTTTCCGGTCACCTTCACGGTGTCGCCGTTGTGGTATTCCGTTGCCACCTCGTCGATATTCACCTCAAACGTCGGGCGCTTGTATTCCTCCACTCTGAATGGGGCGAATCCTGTGCCGTTGCCGCTGCATCTGATGCTGAAGCGGCCGTTCAGCTTGCCGCCCTCGGGCAGTGTGAACTCCACGGCTGCCGTTCCGTATTCGTCGGTCGTCGCCGTCTTTTCCTCTATCTCCTTGTTGTTGGCGTCTCTGAGCGAGAAGGTCATCTGCTTGCCGCCCACGGTCTTCGTGGAATGTAGTCCGTCGATGTCGAATGCCACGGCTGATGCATGCACCGTCTGTCCTGGACGGTAGATTGCCCTGTCGGTGAATACCTTGGTGTTGCTGTATTTGTTCTTGTTGCCATAGCTGCTGAAGTGGCTGTAGGCATTAGTCTTCTGCATATAGTTGTCCGTATCGGTATAGGCGCGCATCATGCTCACGTCGTAGCTGCGGCCGCCCAGGATTGCCTCGCCCTTTGCGTCGGCTGTGAGCACGGTGCTCTTCCTGTTGCTGAACCACACCTCTATCTTGGCTCCTGCCACCGGCTGTCCCGTCGTGGCGCTCAATACGGCGATGCGCATCTTGTTTTCCGGCAGCTTCATGCATGCCGTATATATATCGCTCACCACGAGGATGCTCCTCTTTGGCTTCACGGCGGCATTGTCTCCCGAAATCTCCACAGCATAGAGTCCCGGCTTCAGCTTGGGCAGCGCTATGCCCAGGGAGGTCTGGTCATATTCGTTGGCAAACAGCACCGGCTTCTTTATCTCTATCTTCGTCGATGGTATGAGCAGCTTCCTGATTACTGCCCAGTCCTTGTCGGAGTTTGCCACGAGGTCGGTGTTTCCGCTGAGCTTCAGTCGTGTCACGCTCACCTTTATCTCCCTCATGTTGCGGACGGTAAGCCACACGCTGTCCGTGCGTTCCGGCAGTATCATATCCTTCACCTCGGCTCTGAAGCTCGGCTGTATCAGTTCTTCGTATCTGTTATTCAGCTGCGGGATATTCCTCCATGCCGCCCATCTGCCGAGGGCTGTCTTGATATATTCCGCCTTCTCCGCTGCACTCACGTCATTACATTCCCTCATTGCGTTGTATCGCTCTATAGCCACCTCGCCACATTCCGGCAGGTCGCCATATACATTGATGAGCGAGTCCAGGCGCATGATATAGCGGTTTCCCTTTGCCTTGGCGTTGCCGTAGGCGTATGGATTTCCTGCCGCCCTCTCGTCCTGTTCCACCATCTCGAGACCCGTCATCAGGGCTGCCGTGCGGTTTCCGGCTTTGGTATAATACTGGTTCAGTTTCTTGAATGCCCTGAGCTTATAGCCTATCACGCTCAGCAGGTCGTGGTTGAATATCCTGCTGTCCACGCCTTTCTTCACGAACGGTGCGTAGCCTTCGGCTCTCTCCCCTGCGAGCAGCGCCGCATTCTGCAGGGCTTTTCCGGCATAGTCGGCCGACTGCCTTGCGGCGTCGGGGAATCCCGTGGTGTTCCAGCTCACTGCCCTGTAGACATCCGACAGCACGCAGTAATACACCGCCGCCAGCGCCTTGTCCGTCTTCTCCGCTGCAGCAGCACGACTTTCAAACCTCCTTACGGCATTTGCCACGGAGTCGTTGCTGATGCTTGCCAGCACGTTGAAGCGGTTGGTCTCTGCCTTGAGCAGATTACCATAGCTTTTCTGCTTTTCTGCCTGCGTGGCTATCTTGTCGAGAATCTCTATCTGTGATTTCGGCATGTCTTTCTTCTGCGCCTGTCCGAACTGTTTCCACAGGGCAGTATATCCGTCGGCAAACGATGCCATCGGCATCATCAGCGCCGCCATTATAGTCAGGAATGTCTTCTTCATAATTGATTCTGTTAATGAATTAGCGTTTCAGTCTGTAAAATTACTATTTGTTTTTGATAGTAACAAGAAAAACGTGGAAATATGGCACCCACAGCCCTAAAATATAATTAAAATCGTCAAGACAATGAGGAAACGAAGTTCGGCGGCCGAAGGGAAAGCCAATGAAGAATGAGGGTAAAAAAGAAAAAAAAGTTTTTTTTTATTTTTTACCCTCACAC
>USSF01000018.1 GCA_900557405.1 uncultured Prevotella sp. | reverse complement strand
TCGGCGGGCATCATGCCGGGCTCCTCCTGTGGGTCGCTTGCTCTCACAATCTTCTCAAAGACGGAGGCAGGGCAGGACTCGGTAAAGTCCATGAGGTTAGTCTGAATCTTCTCCCCCAAGGCCACAATCTTGCCAAGCGTGGATTTCAACTGACTCTGCCACATCTGCTCCAACCGTGCATCGTAGATGTTGTAGAGGGTGACGTAGGCCTTGTGGCGAAGGTCTTTGACCAGCTGGCGGTATTCGTCCAGGCTCGTACTGAGTATCTGAGCGACGTGGAATACATACTTGAGGGCCGTCCGTCGGTTGCTTATGTGGCGATTTATCTCGTCGATGACCCATTGTGCCTCCTCGCGCATGTGGATGGTCTCCGTCTTAAAGAGCCGGTAGTCCTCGGGGGTGAAGGGGTGGTAAATTTTCTCACCTATGCTCGCGTCGAGCGTGAGCAAGTCTTCTTCCAAGGCGATTTTCATGTCGCCAGTAGTAGTCATTATTTTCTTCATGGCTGCTTAGATGGTTGTTTTGGTATTGATGATGATTTATGGGCCAACACTTGCAGCGCTAAGATTCCGCCGCCTGCAAGCGCCAAAAGGATAGGGCAAATACAAAAAGCGCGACTCGGTCGCTGAGGTGCGGACGCCTTGATTAAAAACTCAAAGATAAAACATTTTTTGGAAAAGCAACAGAAACGCGTGGCTTTTTATGGTTTTATAGGGTAGAAAATGCTGCAAAGCGAAATGCATTCCATGAGGATGAGCGAAGGAATTCGCTATACTGATAACCATATCTTGTGCATCTCAACCCAAGGTTGCGTCAATGACTTGAGCTGAAAGAGCATCAAACTGCTCTATAATCGGAAAAAATCCTCCAAAAGGAGCGAGTTTCTCGGATTTTATTTGTACTTTTGTCATGGCATTCAGAATTTGGGTGTAATTCCAGGATCGTTTTTATATGATCATGTATAAGAATATTCCAAAACTAAAAACTTCAAATATGAAATCATGAGCAAGAAATCTTTTTTCATAGGCTTTGCGTCTGGCATAGTCCTGACATTGGTTGCACTATTTGTAATTGGGGTGATAATCCAAAATTATGAGACAAACGTCCCAGTACAACGCCTTGACAATCCTGTTTGTTATGAGAACAAGACAGAAACTTCGTTTAAGGTCTTTCAGGTTTTTAGCAATGGAGCATTAGCAAAGGAGATCTCTGATGAAAAGGAGATCTCTGGTGAAGAGATGAAGTGGTACCTAGGCAATACGGTTGTAGTGCTTGGCAAGAATTACTACGACGATCAAATTCTTACTGTCAAGAATCCTCAAAGAGTGGGAACATATAGCTATATCAATAAGGATGGTATGTCTATGACTGTGCCTGTAATTGACGGAGAAATAAGCGAATAAAAGACTTCCTTCTTTTCTGTCGTGTAAAACAACAAATCAGTATATTCGGCTGGACTTCTTGCTTTAAGTCCAGCCGATTCTTGGCATTAATACTCCAGCAGCCACTTCCACAAAGGGAGGATCTCGATACGGTAGCCATCCTTCTCCACGTACTCTCGCAACCCCAAGATTGCCCAGTATCTCAAGGCCTACAAATACGTCAAGGAGTTTGGCGAGGGCATCGATCGCATCTGCAACGAACTGGAAACAAAAGGCTGCGCCATCCTGTCGTTCCACCTCGACGCTTTCATTCTAAAGGCCACTTTGAAGGCCGAATGGACCGCGGAAAAGGAGTTGGACCGCCCAAGTACCGCCCAAGTACCGCCCAAGTACCGCCCAAGTAGAAAAATTAGTGGCAGTAATGAACGATGATTACGTTGATGTTTCTGAGATGATGAAACGATGTTCAATAGTCAGACGTAAAACGATGTATGATAGTTATATCGCTCCTGCACTGGCAGATGGCAGTATTGAGCGAAAATTTCCAGAACATCCAAATCATCCCAAGCAGATGTACCGCCTAACGGAGAAGGCAAAGATTTGGAAGAAATTAGATGTTTTTTGACTTAAAATGACAATTATGTCGAATAATCGCACTTGGCTTGCCTTTGCCAACAGAAAAAGGTGCAGACATACAGATGCGATCCATTGTCTTGGATTCATCAATTGGAGAATGGGAAGAGCACATTTTTCTATTGGAGATATTGTGTATCTTTTTATGTCAGATGAGCGCCGTGTGCGCTTCAAGATGGTGGTAACTGCTGAAAATTGCGAACGTGAGGACCAATCGTTTTGGGTCGCCACGCCACCTAATGACATTACTTATAAACTTGAACTACTTGAAGAATATGAAGGCACAATGCTTTCTGAAAAAGAGCTGTGTAAATATGGCTTAAAAGGAGGTAAATCTCTTGAAGTTCCTAATTGCAACAATAAAGAACTTATTGGTTACATCAAATCTATTTTCTAACTATGAAAGGCGACGCGCAACCCCTAATAAAATTCTTTGATGGGTCAGACAAGCGATTCATTATACCTCTGTATCAGCGCAACTACGACTGGAAGGAGGAAAACTGTGAGCAGTTGTTCCAAGATTTGATGAAGCTCCATAATAGTGACCGCAGGAGTCACTTCTTTGGTAGTATCGTTTCAGGTATTCAGTCTGGAACAGATGATAGATTTATCATTTATAGCAACAAATTTATCTATGGGCAATCGTAGATTCTGTATAAAACAAGCCCCATACTTTTACCTTAATAGCAAAAGTATGGGGCTTGTCCTTATTTTAAGTGGTATTACTTAACCTCTATATTCCTCATCACCTTAGCCTCCTGTTCAGGAGTAGTCTTTGGAATGGTGATTGTAAGGATGCCGTTGGCAACGCTGGCACTAATCTTGTCGCGGTCTACATCATCCGGCAGAGTGTAGCTCTGCTCGTAGTTGCCATAGGCAAACTCGTGGCGCAGGTAGTGTATGTGGCGAGACTTGTGGTTGTCCCTGTTCTCCTCCTTGTGTTCCATCTTGTTCTCGATGGCAACATGAAGAAGTCCCTCGTTGGTAACGTTAATGCGCACCCATTCCTTTTCCAGTCCAGGAACTGCCATTTCCATAATATAATCTTCGGCTGATTCCTTCACGTTGAGTGCCGGAGTCGTCGTGTTGCGTTGCGGCATCTGCTCTGTGCCGGAAAGTGAGTCATCAAAGAAATTGTCTAACCAATTAGAATAGTTGTTTCTGCGAATCATAAACATAGTGAATACCTCCAAATTTTATTTTTCTCGTCCTCCCTTCACCATGTGGATCCGTCGGGACTTCTGATTGTTGTTTTATGCTTTTTTCTTGCCTCAAGCTTCAAGGCTTTCGGCTTTCATTAAGGCATATCGCAATATGTGTGCCAATGGCTTTGCAATGGCTTGTGTCTGACAATTTGTACGTTTTACGACTCATGAATATGAAAAAATGTCAGAATAGTGTCATGGTAGTGAAAGGATTTTCTCTATTTTATACATATTTAATCTGTCTTTTCGTTTCGTGTTATTCTGTTTTTTCATACTTTTGCATCTATAGAACCATATAAAATACAATGATTATGGAGAATAAAGAAAAGATTGCAGGAAAACTTCCTTCTGAATGTACCACGATTATCGTGGGGGAGGAACAGAGTGCGGACGGGGCGAGATATTTGTGCCGCTCAAGTGATTTTGACGCTCTGATGGCTATCAACGTGGAGATACACAGGGATACCGACGACGGACCGGAGGAGTTCGTGGCGAAGGACAGCAAGTTCCGCTGTCCGCTGCCGAAGAAAGCCCTCGGTTATACCGGTCTGCCGGACTATACATATCCGGGAGAGTGGGGCAGTGCAGGATATAACACAGCCGGAGTGGGAATGAGTTCCACGGAGACTATCTTCAGCAGCGGGAAGGCTCTTGAGGCAGACCCGTATGTGGAGGACGGACTGGCGGAGAACTGTACCTATAATATCGTTTTGCCTTATGTGCATACAGCCCGCGAGGGTGTGGAGCGACTGGGAGCGCTGATTGAGAAATACGGGTCGGCGGAAGGTTTCGGCATCGGTTTTATTGATGCCAAGGAGACATGGTATCTGGAGAATGCCGGCGGACACAGATGGCTGGCGTGCCGGATGCCGAAGGACAAGTATTTCGTGACCGGAAACCAAAGCCGCTACCGCGAGTATAACCCCGACGACAAAGAGAATTTCCTGGCATCGGCAGACTTGATAGAGTTTGCCGAGAAGAACGGGTTGTACAATCCTGCCGACGGCGAATTTGATTTCCACGAGGCTTATTCGAGAGACGAGAAGCTCGACACTACATATAATTATCCGCGCGTGTGGGGACTGCAACAGATGTTCTCGCCGGCAATAAAGAATGATGTGGAGAAAAACACTTTCCCCGTGTTTGCCGAGGCTGAAAGGAAAATCTCCCTTGCCGACCTGCGCAAGGCTTTCCGCTTCCACTATGACAATACCGACCACGACCCTTATCTCCACTCCAACGGCAAGGAGCCATACCGTCCCGTGAGCATCTTCCGCACCACGCAGACGCATATCATGCAGGTGCGTCCGGAGCTGCCGGAGGCTATCGGCGAAGTGACCTACGTGGCATTTGGTATGGCGGACCTCAGTGTCTTCATTCCGTTCTATCAGGGTGCGACAGAGGCGGACGAGAGGTATACATATCGCGCCAACAGTGAAAGCGACGATTATTCCGCTTATTGGACTTTCCGCAAGATTGCCGCCTTGGGTATGACCGACTACAATTTCTTCGCCCCGATAATAAAGAAGGCATATCTTGAGCTTGAGGCGGAGTTTGACGAGGCGCAGAAGGATATCGAGGCTGAATATCTCGCCACATACAAGGAGGCTCCGGAGAATGCCGCAGAGGCGCTGACCGCTGCCAATATCAGACTGCAGAAGAGGGCGTATGACTTCACGAAGGAGCTGCTCAACACTCTCTTTACCCATCTGACAAAGAAGGTGCAGGAGGAATATCTCTTCCACGGAGCATAGTCTGATGACCGATTGGGGTTAAAAAAACGAGAGCCATCCCTAATGACCGATTAGGGTTCAATACAAAATAAATGCCCATAAGCACATTGCTGTTGCTTATGGGCATCGGTCGTTATATGGCGGACGTGCTGTCCGCCGGTCTAAATGCGAATGAATGTCGAGAGGCTTATTTGCGCGGCATCAATACGCGCGGCTGGAAGTCTGTATTCCTCTTGCTCCATGTGCGCTTTGCCTTGCCGAGTGCACGCTTGCTGAAGCGCTCCAGCTTGGCCTGGTTCGTCGGGGAGTTAGGCACGTAGGCCATCTTCCTTGTGAGGCTGCCGGTAATCTTGTAGCCCTTCAGGTCGCGGAGGTCGAAGTCGAACTTGCGCTGGCCGTCTTCCGTGGTTGATACGGTCACGGTTCCGCCGGAAATCGGAGCGAGCCTGGTCTGGTATCCTTCATCGTCGGTGGAGTCGAGGTCGCCGTACCATGAGAATTCCATGCCGCCCTGGAATGTCACCACGCCCTTGATGCCGGAGAAGTCTGTGAGCGAGTTGTCAATCTTGTAGACGCCGTCTTTCAGTTCTTCCTCGGAGTCGGAGAGGAGCTCGAGCATGATGTAGTCGCCGGTTTTCATTTCCGGTTCGGTGAACATCACCACGTGGGAGTTCACTCCCTCGATGATGTAGTCGCCCAGGTTGTAGTCCACTATAGCCGTGTTGCTCGGGAACTTGTTCAGCTCGTAGTCGCCTGTCAGGTTGTCCTGGAACTCCGGCTTGTTGCTGTTGTCAATCATGTTCACGATGTATGGGGCGCCGTCGTATGTTCCGGTGACTTTTATTCCCTCCACGGTGGTGAAGTCGAATTCAAACTTCGTTCCGTTGTCGGATACGGTCATCGTTCCGCCGTTGATGATGGCCAGGGATATGCGTCCGTCGGGCGCAAGGTATGTGATGTATGCTCCGCTCACCACGGTTTCTCCGAACACGGATATCCTCGTGCCCTGCTGCAGCGTGAAGGGCAGATAGGTCTGGCTCGTCACTATCTCGCGGCGGTCCACCTTGTATGTGCCGTCTGCCATTACTGGCTTCCATGTCGGCGTGTGGGTGTCGCTCTTCGGCATGTAGTAGGGCACTACGAGGCTGTAGCCCTCTGTCTGCTTGTTGTTATTGTCAAACGTGCCGGTGAAGAACTGCAGCGAACCGTCGTCGCAGAACGGAGCGAACCAGTTGGCCCAGATTCTGCCCTGGCCTTCGGTGAACGTCACGTTCTGGTCGCTCTCGAAGTCTACTGAGCCGGATGCCGTTACGGTGAACTTTATCTTGCCGTAGTATGAAATGTCGAGGTGTGATCCGTCCACGAGGTCTATCTCGGCGCGCAGGTCGTAGTTCTCGCCTTCGTGGCGTACGTCAACTGTTCCGTCGATGATGTATCCTGTAGTCACTCCGTTCTCTTCAGCGGAATAGCGCACCCATACGAGCGAGCGGATGGGGCTCACGGAGAATGGTGCGTTGGTGTTCTCCACGCGGTAGTATCCTTCGGGCAGGACGGCGTTCTGCGCCTCCTGGCTGAGCGGAGCGTGCATGATGAGTCCTATCTGCATGTCGCCCATCGCCGCCGGCATTCCGTCGCCATCGGGCTCGTCCGTGCCAATGATGAGGCTGTATGTCCCGTTTTCGGAGTTCGGGCTGTAAGTCGCCTCTATCATGTGGTTGGCCTCCATGTATGTGGGGGCGTTGTTGAATTTTATGTCAGATACATCGTCGGTTGCAAAAACCTTGCGCTCGCCATCGTTTGTGGTAACTACCACCTGATAACTCTGTGCGAGCATCGTAGCTGCTGATGCAATCGCACAAACTGCCATTATAAATCTTTTCATATCGCGAGTAATGTGTTATTTGATGAATTTGATGGAATTTGCAGGAGTGTTCACTACGAACACGCCTTTGCCTAAATTGCTGATGCCGATAACGGCACGTCCGTTGCCGTCGGCGCTGGCTGATGCGCACAGTTTTCCGGCTGCATCATATACGGCCACCTTGTCTCCAGGTCTTGCTCCGCAGATTTCCATCTCGCTGTCGGAGGCGGAAACGGAGAGCTTGCTGCCGTCGGTCGTGGTGCCGTCGATAGCCGTGGCCAAGGCGCTGAACGTGATGTTATTCACGTTGTCGAGCACGAAGGCCACGCCTTTTCCGGCCATCGTCTTGATGGTCATGCTTCCGTCGCTGAATGTAGCCACGGGCTCGTTGATGAATTTATATTCGGTGCTGTTCCCGTCAGTGGTGTTTACGTGCATCGAGTAAGCCTTGCCCACTCGCTGCGCCATAGCTGTAGTGGCTGTTGCAAAAACTGCCAGAAGGGTTATGATAAGACTTTTCATAAGTATTGTTTTTTTCGTGAATTTAAAGTTCGTGGTGTTTGTCGCCATCCTTTCCCGTTATTCCGCCGGAGCATTCTCGGGGAATGTAATCTTGCCGTTGTATGTCATGTCGAACTTGCGGCCGCAGGTCGTGATGCCGTTTATCTTGATGCTGATGTTCTCGCCTTCGTATGCCACGGTAATCGTGCTGCCCTCGGCAAACTTGAAGTTGTTGTTTGGAGTGTAGATGTCCAGACAGCTTTTGGCGCCGAACGTGCCTGGCTTGTTCTCTGCAGAATAAGTGTATGTTCCGGCAGGCAGCTTGGCTGCATCGGCATCGGCGAAGAAGTCTGCCACCATCTCATAGTTCCAGTCGGCATCGTTCATCTTCACATAGAATTCACCCTTTACATAACCATTCACGTCGGTGGTCAGCACCGTTGGCTCTTTACATGTTTCGAGCGTGAAGTCCTTGCTCATCATTCCCGGCAGCGTGCCTGTGTATTTCGCCTTCATCTCACTGCCGTCGGCAAGCGTGAAATCGCAGGTGATGGTGTATTCCCTGCCGGAGATTGCCACGGTCATCGTGCCTGATGCCACGCCCTTGCTCTCCTGGCCTTCCTTCACGAATGAATATCTTGCGTCAGAGCTGATAGTCTTGTCGCCGGATACCGCCGTAACGTTATACACGCCTTCTTCCAGGTATTGGCCGGAAATCTCCAGCGTCATGCTCTTGGATTGGTCGGCGGTGGAGAATGTAGCCTCCATGTAGCTGGAATATACATCGGCTTTGATAGAGCTGAACACGGTTTCCTCAGCCGGCGCTGCCTCGGGGAATGTGATCTTGCCGTTGTATGTCATGTCGAACTTGCGGCCACAGGTCGTGATGCCGTTTATCTTGATGCTGATGTTCTCGCCTTCGTATGCCACGGTGACCGTGCTGCCCTCGGCAAACTTGAAGTTGTTGTTGGGCGAGTAGGTGTCCAGACAGCTTTTGGCGCCGAACGTGCCGGGCTTGTTCTCTGCAGAATACGTGTATGTTCCGGCTGGCAGCTTGGCCGCAGCTGCATCGGCGAAGAAGTCCACCACCATCTCGTAGTTCCAGTCGGCATCATTCATCTTCACATAGAATTCACCCTTTACATAGCCATTCACGTCGGTGGTCATCACCTTCGGCTCGCTGCAAGTGGCGAGCGTGAAGTCCTTGCTCACCACGCCGGGCATTTCGCCCACGTATTTCGCCTTGAACTCCGTGTCGTCGGCAAGTGTTAAGTCGAACGTAATGGTGTATTCCCTGCCGGAGATGGCCACGGTCATCGTGCCCGCCTTCAGCGTAGTAGTCTTGTCGCCCTCTTTCAGGAAAGTTGACCTCGGGTCGGGGTCGATGACCATATTTCCGGCTTCAGCCGAAACGTTGTATACTCCTGCATCCAGGAAATTGACGTCCTGTTTGCCGTCAATCCACAGGGTGAGCGCCTTGGAATTGTCGGCGGTGGTAAACGTGGCCTCTACGGAGCCCGATGAATAGGCTGTGGCGTCGACAGCGCTGAAATCACAGATTTCGGGAGCGGTCGTCTTGATAAAGGTTATGTCCTTAACCCTTTCGGCAGCAAACTTGTATGTCAGCCCCTCGGTATTGGTCACTTCAATACTCTGTGCAGATATACCAAGTGTACATGCCGTTGCCAATAAGGCAGTAATGAACATTTGTTTCATCTTGTGTCTTAAATTTAAAGGTTAGTATTAAATATAGTATTACGTTCTCGTTATGTCCTTCATACGGTTATCATCAAAGCATCGTCATCAACTTTAGTATCATCAAACAAAATATGTCATCATCAACTTTGACGGCAGCAAATATATACATTTCCTTGAATCCAAGTCAACGCAATTCGGCAATTTTAACTAAAAAGGCGGCGTGCAATCGTTTTTTTAACTAAAATGATTCCTGCGTTAGCCGATATTCCGTCCTTTTGCGTAAAAGTTTTGGAGGTTTCGGGGAAAAGCATTATCTTAGCGACGGAAAAATAAAAGAAGCGAGAGATTATGATATATTCCGTAGCAAATCCGATATACGACTCAGTGTTCAAGTTCCTGATGGAAGACGAACGCATAGCCAAGACCGTGCTCTCCGCCCTGCTCAAGAAAGAGGTGGTGAGCGTGGAGATGCGCCGTCATGAGCATCCGAACGTGACGCGTGACAAGATTTCCATGTTCCGCATCGACTTCGCCGCAAGAGTGAAGGAAGACGACGGAACCGTGAGGCTTATACTCATCGAGCTGCAGAAGACGTGGCTCGATACGGAGACCCTGCGCTTCCGCCGTTATCTCGCCGCACAATACAATGCCGAGGAGAACATGGTGAAGGAGGGCGGACTGAACGGATATGCTGTGCCGATGATAGCCGTATATCTGCTGGGTCATCGTGTGGGGAATATCAACAAGGATGTGGTCTATGTATCTCATAACGCATACGACTACGACGGCAGGGTGGTGGAAAACGGAATGAAGGACCCCTTCATCAACAGTCTGGTCCACGACAGCATAATCGTGCAGATACCGCTCCTGCACGGCAAGATAAACAATCGGCTCGACAAGGTGCTGAGCGTATTCGACCAGTCGCAGCGGGATTCGCGCAACCAGCAGATTGTCTGTCTCGATGTGAACGACTATGAAGACGACACCGAAATGATGTATATCCTCCGTCGCCTGAGCCTCGCCACGATGAACGCCGAAGTGCGCCAGGAGATGAACGACGAGGACGAATTCTATTCCGTCATCGAAGCCCGCGACACGCAGGTGATGAAGCTGAACGAGATGCTCTCCGAGAAAAATGCCCAGCTCTCCGAGAAAGCAGCCCAGCTCTCCGAGAAAAATGCCCAGCTCTCCGAGAAAGCAGCTCAGTTGTCTGAGAAAGCAGCCCAGTTGTCTGAAAAAGATGCTCAGTTGTCTGAAAAAGATGCTCAGTTGTCTGAAAAAGATGCTCGGCTCTCCGAAGCGACTTCCCAGATTGTATCTATGGTCAAATCGATGGCCGGCAAAGGAATGTCGGCAGAAGAAATAGCAATGCTGACAGGCAAGACCATAGACGATGTGAACGCCCTGCTGGCGTGATAGTGGAATAATGGAAGATATTTAAATTAAAATCAGAATATAAAATCTAAAGCAGAAGGAAAATCATGTTCGAGTGGCTTTCCTTCTGCTTTATAGTTGTTTTTAAGGGATAGTCGTTTAATCCTTTATATTGATTGAATCTTATTTGGTCTTTTTATTCCATGGTGAAACCTAAAGATTCAGCCTTGTTCTTTATGGCAATAGCTTTTTTATTTTCTAATTACCCAAATGTATGTTTCCCTATGTCCCTTTGTTTTCTGTGAATGTGCGTTCGGTCAGAAAATATTCGTTTCTGGGGCATGAATAGTGCTGTTCGTTAGTCAAAAAGCATTGCTCTTTGGAGGTACGACTGTAGAGAAAAGTGTTTCTCTCTATAGTGGTAAGTGCTTTTCACTATAGTAAGAAATGTTTTTCACGGTAGAGGGATTACCGGGCGGGTAACGGCTTGTGGCTGCGGAAACGGCAATACGTGGGGGAAAATGAGGGACTGTGGTGGAGTAGGGCGTAAGTGCTTCTATTCCTGTTAGTTGGTCGGGCGAAAAAGAAAAGTCCTTCGCCTCGGCTCTTTTGTCTTATGGAAGATTGGGGAGAGGTGAAGAACTTTGATATTATTATGGTCTCTTAAAGCAAGGTTTGGATTACCGGATCCTTTTATTCTGTAGTCATTAGCTGGTAGAGCTTGGAATAACCTGCTTTAGTACAGGTCATGGATGGTGATTCTCCCTGGCACCAGGTGCTTAGCAACTTGCGCGCCATATAGCCGGAAATGTTTAGGTGGCGGCTGAGATCGCTCACCGTCACGAAGCCTTTCTCGCGGCAGATTGCGGCGGCGGCTGAAAATTCGCGCTGTGTATCGGCGGTCTGTCTGCTGCGGACTAGGCCGGCACGGCTGCAGCCATGGTAGTGATGGAGGAGAAATTTGCTGAAGAATGCCTTGGTGGGGCGCACCTCGATGCCGGTCAGGCTGACGTCGGTGGGCGGAATGCGGTCGCCCTCATGGTAGACGTTGCGGTAGGGGGTGCCGTCGGCATCGGTGTGGTGCCGCACTGAGAGCTTGGGCTTCACGATGAACATGTTGCCTATGCGCACTTCTTTTTCCATGGCGAGCGCCATGAGCGTGTCCTGCTCCAGGGCGTCAATGGCAGCGATGAACTGTGGGGAGCCGAGCAGACGGTGTTCGGCCACGCTGCGTGTCATGGCAGCGAAGTCGTGGATGCCGTTGTTTACGAACTGTGGGTGGACGAGGTGTTTTCCTGTCTCGTCTGTCATTGGGGTCTGGTGCTCCATGTATTTGATGGAGCCTGATGCTTTTGTCATGATTTTTATGGTATTTGTTAATCTTGATTATCCTTGCAGATATAATGCAAATCTGGTGCAGAACAACATGCTCGTGCTTGCTTGGTTGTTATGTCGAGGTGCAGCCTACCTTATGCAAAGGTAGTGCAAACCGAGCGCAATGAAACTTGCTTCAATTGCCGAGGTGCAGCCTACTTTATGCAAAGGTAGTGATTTTATTCGGGCAGCGTATGCCGTTTTATGTATTTTTTTTATCAGGGATGCAGGTTTTTATGAATTTTGTTTTCTCCGCATGTCCTGCCATCGGGACGGGGCTGCAGTCAGAGGTCTTTGTATTCGGGCATGTCCGGGAGGAAGGTGTACGATTTGTTTTCGTAGTCAATCCTGCAGCAGTAGTGGGTCATGCCGTTGCTCACCACGAGGTAGTCGGCGTGGAGCAGCGTGTTGTAGGCGAAAATCTGGTTGAAGGTCTTCTGCGTGATCTGCACCGACGGCGACTTGTATTCCATTATCATGCGCGGCGCGAGCTGGCGCGTGTAGAGCACGCTGTCGCAGCGCAGCTTCTTCTGTCCGATTTTCAGTTCCACCTCGTTGGCAAGCAGCGCCGAGGGGTAGCCCTTGTGGTTTATGAGGTAGTGGATGAAATGCTGGCGCACCCATTCTTCGGGTGTCAGTGCTATGAAGCGGCGGCGCAGAATGTCGAGGATGTATGTCTTGCCGTCGGCTTGCCTGGTCTTGAATTCGTATGGTGGCAGGTTTAATCTTTCCATTTTTGTCGTGTAATCGGATTTTTTTTATTTCCTTTGCATCAGATTACCGAATCGGCGGAATCCGTGCAACAGATACAAAGGTAAGAATATTTGATGAGATTCGGCGGCAGGTGGATTGAAAATCTTGCGGCCGGATTTTTTTCGCATGACTGTACCGGCGTATTTTTCTGAATGGATTTTGCGATGAGGTGAGAGAGTGAACATTGCAGATGGTCTGAATTCTATTAACAAACTTAAACATTTTATGGTTTGTCAGTTGGATGAAGGCTAATGTATAAATAAGTTAAAAAATGATATGGCAGAAAAACAAGTAACGCCGACGTTTGACAGCGTGATGGCTGACCTGAAGGCCGGAAAATTCATGCCCACATATTTGTTGATGGGGGATGAGTCGTATTATATCGACAGGATTTCCGACTACATTGCGGAGCATGCATTGAAACCCGAAGAGAGGGATTTCAACCAGCAGATAATTTTCGGGGCCGACACTAACGCCGCCCAGATTGCCGACCTCGCACGCAGTTATCCCGTGATGGCGGAAAGGCAGGTGATAATAGTGAAGGAGGCGCAGAATATAAGGAATTGGGAGCAGCTGGAGAAATATCTCGAAAAACCGGCAAAGACCACCGTGCTGGTGATTTGTCATAAAAACGGCAATATCGACGGTCGCAAGCGAACTCTGATTTCGAGGTTCAAGGCGGCGGGAGTGGTGTTTGAGAGCAAGAAGAAGCGCGAAAGCGAACTGCCCGCCTTTATCGAGAGCTATCTGAAGCGCCGCACCGAGGCGACCATTGAGTATAAGGCGGCGCAGATGATGGCGGACCACATCGGGGCGGATCTGAGCCGGCTCACCGGTGAGCTGGACAAAATCGTGCTCTCGCTCGGCGACGGCGAAACGCGCATCACACCGCAGATGGTGGAGCAGAGGATAGGAATCAGCAAGGACTTCAACGCCTTCGAGCTCCGCGGGGCAGTTGCCGCGAAGGATGTGATGAAGGCGAACCGCATCGTGGATTATTTCGACAGCAACCCGAAGACGGGTGGGGCGTTCGTGCTTATACCTATTTTATTTTCGTATTTCCAGAATCTCATGCTGGCGTATTATGCTCCGAACCGCAACAATGACGCCGAGGTGGCGAGGTGGCTCGATCTGCGCGGACCGTGGGCTGCCAAGGAATTCATGCTCGGAATGAGGAATTACTCAGGACTGAAAGTGATGCAGATTATCGAGAAAATCCGTGAAACCGATACGAAAGTCAAGGGGCTCGACAATCCGAACACCCCTCCTGGCGAACTGCTGAAGGAGCTCGTCTTTTTCATAATGCACTGATTCCACTCTGATTTTCCACCCTTATACCTTATTATATATATGCTCCGATGTCTGGTTCCGGCATCGGAGCATTTGTTTTTTATGGTTTTCGGAGCTGGATTCTGCCGTTTTTCCCATCAAAAAAGCACTGTTTTTGTAAAAAGAAATTCATTATCCGTACATGGATTTCTGACGTATTTCCACATGGAATCAGGAGGTTAGGAGCTTTTTTCCCCTCTGAGAACGGCATGTTTTCAAGTCTTCTTTCCGTCGGTTCGGAATGCTTTCGTATTTCAAAATTTTGCCTTCTCAGAACCTTAAAAATTCATTGTTAACATTTGTTTGTATTCACAAATGGTAAATTTGTAAATGTATAATATGTAAATCGTGAACATTGATTTATAAATGTATTTATGTTTTCGAATCAAACAAGCATTGTTTACTATAGTTGAATACATGTTTTTAAATTCAAACATTTATGTTTTGATATTGATACGAATATTTATACTACCATTAAAATCCTTGCTAAATACTTAAAACTCAGCATTTTTCCGCTCTGATTTCCGATAATTTACATGTATAATACGTAAAATACCCCTTATATCTACCTGAATACACGCATATTACTAATATATGGACGTAAATAACCTCTCGTCAGTCAATTAATTGCATATTTCCCTTAAATAAAGGCTTATACATGATTTTAAATGTGTAAATTCGAATTTGTGTTTGTAAAACGCAGTAATATCAACTTTACGTGTTCGTATTTGTGAATCCGAATATCAAAACTCGATATTTAAAAATTAAAATATTATCTACAAATGTTGTGTATGTTCCAAAAAAGGTTTACCTTTGTAAAGTCATTCAAAAACACCGCAAAAAGCGGTTCATCACTATAAAAGAGAGATATGAAAGATAGAATCAGACAGCTGATGGAGGCCCAGCATATGAACCAGCAGAACTTCGCTCAGTTCCTCGGAATGGCTCCAGCTACATTGAGCAGCATCCTGAGCGAAAGGACGAAGCCGACGCTGAACACCATTGAGGCTATAAAAAATAAATTTCCGAATATCAATATTGATTGGCTGATGTTTGGAAAGGGATCGATGTTTCTGGACGAGAATCCAGGAAACAGTTCCTCCTCTACCCCACAGGAGGGTCTGGCCGGTGAGCAGATGCTTGACTTCGGCGATATGGATGCTGCGGATCCCGCTGCGACCGCTCATGGCGTAAAGGATAATCAGGGCTATAATCCGAAACCATACAGTCAGACGCAGGCGCGTGCTGCCGTGCGCACGGACGTGGTCTTTAAGGAAAGGGAGCCGCGCAAAATTACTGAAATACGCGTCTTTTATGATGACCAGACTTGGGAAAGTTTCGTTCCTAAGAAATAAATTCAGTTTGTTTGATGCAAAATCAAGGTGGGATAATTCTGTTTTCGGGAGATTTTGCCTACTTTTGCAGAAACTTATTAACAAACTGATGAAAAAATACGTTTTAGACTTGATTGTGTCTTCCGTGGAACATATTAACGAGAAATATGTTCTGCTGAAGCTTACCCATTCGGAGGCGCTGCCGGAAATGCAGCCTGGACAGTTCGTTGAGGTGAAGGTTGACGGGTCGTCAACCACGTTTCTGCGCCGCCCCATTTCCATAAACTTCGTTGATTATCAGACAAATGAGCTGTGGCTGCTTGTGGCAGCCATAGGCGACGGCACCCGGGCATTAGCTCGATTAAAGGCGGGTGATACGCTCAACTGCATGCTGCCGCTCGGCAACTCGTTTACTATGCCGCAAGACAAGAGCACCAAGGTGTTGCTCGTAGGAGGCGGTGTGGGCGTGGCCCCATTGCTGAATTTCGGTAAGGTGTTGAACGACAATGGTATACGCCCCGTTTATCTGCTTGGTGCCCGTTCTGCCAAAGATCTCCTGCTGATAGATGAGTTCAAGAAGTATGGCGAGGTGTGCATAACGACGGAAGACGGCTCGGAGGGAGAAAAGGGCTTCGTGACCAACCATTCTGTGCTTCAGCAGGTTAGGTTCGGCCAGATATCAACCTGCGGCCCTAAGCCGATGATGGTTGCCGTGGCAAGATATGCTCATGCAGAGGGAATATTCTGTGAGGCGTCGCTCGAAAACAAGATGGCGTGTGGCGTCGGGGCCTGCCTCTGTTGTGTGGAAGGCACCAAGAAGGGCAACCTGTGTGTATGTAAAGAAGGACCAGTGTTTAACGTAAATGACTTATCATGGCAGATTTAAGAGTAAATATAGGCAAATTGGGACTTAAAAACCCGGTTATGACTGCCTCCGGCACTTTCGGATATGGGCCGGAATATGCTGATTTTGTGGAGCTTAGCGAGATTGGAGGCATTATTGTGAAGGGCACTACGTTGAATCCCCGCCAGGGAAACGACTACCCTCGTATGGCCGAAACGGCGTCGGGAATGCTTAACTGCGTGGGTCTTCAAAACAAAGGCGTGGACTACTTCTGCGAGCATATTTATCCAGAGATAAAGGATATCGATACAAATATGATTGTAAACGTAAGTGGTTCTTCGCCAGAGGATTATGCCGAATGTGCTGCCCGCATCGATGCGTTGGACAATATTCCGGCAATAGAACTCAACATCTCATGTCCTAATGTGAAAGACGGCGGAATGGCGTTTGGAGTGACCTGTGCAGGAGCGGCAAGCGTAGTGAAGGCTGTGCGCCAGCGCTATCATAAGACGCTGATTGTCAAACTCTCCCCTAATGTTACTGATATCACGGAGATTGCGCGTGCTGTTGAGGCAGAAGGAGCCGACAGTGTGTCGCTCATCAATACCTTGATGGGGATGGCGATAGATATCGAGAGGCGTAAGCCGATGCTCAGCATCAACACCGGCGGACTGAGTGGACCGGCCGTGAAGCCGGTTGCCGTGCGTATGGTGTGGCAGGTGGCAAAGGCTGTAAACATTCCGGTAGTGGGACTTGGTGGCATCTGTAATGCTCATGATGCCATTGAGTTTATGCTTGCAGGAGCCACGGCGATAGAAATCGGAACGGCAAACTTCCTTGACCCGCAGGTTACAGTGAAGGTCAAGAATGGCATAAACGACTGGCTCGACAGTCATGGATGCAAATCTGTAACCGAAATAATCGGTGCTCTTGAATCATAAACGTATTAACAAAAAGAAACAAAAGTTTTAAATCGGAAACGAAAGACATTTGTTTAAAAATGTAAATAAATGTATATTGTATAAAAGAAAGCAAGGCGTGAGATAGTCTTGCTTTTCTTTTATCTTTACTTCTTTGGTAACGATAATTTACATTTTCCCCACTTGCGGATAAATAGCCACATGAAATCCTTTCAAAACTTTTTTTACTAAAATTTGGTCATGTTTGATAAATGTAGTACCTTTGCATCCGCAAAAAGGGGTTCTGTAGCTCAGTTGGATTAGAGCAACGCCCTTCTAAGGCGTGGGTCCAGGGTTCGAATCCCTGCAGAATCACTTTGAGGATACTCGTTGAGTATCCTTTTTTTTGTTTTGGCAATCAGCAGGGTTCAGCAGGGTTTATGTGGTCAGCGGGTTGCATTTTTTATTCTTTCGGAGCCTTCAAACCACCTACAACATCTTTATTGTCCAAGTTCTTGCCAGTCTTCTTCACTTCAATCTTGTTGTTGCCAAATCGCAAAGACAGTTTAACTCCAAATTGTCTGCTGACATTTATGGTATGAGTAAAACCGGTATAATCCCCTTGCGTGGTGTATTGTGTCTGTGCCCTATGCCGTTCAAATGGACAGACTGTCCATAGGGAAACCGTCAGCCTGTCCTCTTTCAGAAAGCTCCTTTGTAAGCTCAAGTAGTCTGAATGGTAGTTTGCCGTGCGGCCGTACAAGCCCGACAAGTTATGACCGAACGATGCTCCGCCACCAACATTAAGCAAAATGTTCCAAAACAATTTTTGAGAAATATTGCCGTTGACATTTCCGTACAGTCCCTTGTTGTATAATCCCTGTTCCGGAAAATAATCCTTCATCCATCCCAAAGTGCAGTTCATGGAAATCCTTGTCTTCTGCGATGGAGTCCATTGCAGGAAATCCATAAATGATGCCATGCGCACATGAAGAGCATTGGCATAAGTGGTAGTGCGTATATTGTCAGTCATAAAATCTACATTTGTCAGGAAATTATCAGTAAACCCATATGCAAGAATCATTTGATTTGTTGTTTTGCTTGTGATATTTGTCCATGTCAAAGCCATCTGACTGCTTCTGCTGCTTTTTAGTTTAGTGTTTCCGTAAGACTTGGACTCAGGCTGAACGACAACAGCCGGGTTCAGGTAGCTGATGCCCGGGCGGTTGATGCTCATGGCATAGTTATATTGGATAGAGTTCTCGTCATTCAGTTTATAGAGAATGTTTACGGAAGGGACAAAGTCACTTAGGTTGCAGCTGTATGGATTACCGCTTCCTTTAGGATAACTACCTTTCAAGCGGGAGAATTCATAACGCATTCCCGGTCGGAAATTCCATTTCCCATACCGGACATTCCATTCCGCATACGAAGCGGCTATGTTGGTGGAATGATTGAAAAGCGAGGACATGGCTTTTTCTTTTCCGGAATAATCCTGTTCGGTTGTGTTCTTGCTAAGTCGGTAAATGTATTTCAATCCCAAATCCAGAGTGTTATGCTTGTCTATCCTTGTCGTGTAGTCAAGCTGTACAGTGTGTTCTGTGTTGTTGTTCTTCACGTATCTGCTGTATGCAGTATAATCCATAGGCATATTGAAATGGTTGGAATACCCGACATTGTTGTCTGCTTTATTCTGTGTACCATTCAACATGTAGCTAAGCGTAAATACATTACCCGGTTTTCTCATCTTGTGTTGATAGTCCATGCGCAAGTTATAGTTGTTGTATCGGTTGCGGGGATTCAGATTGTATTCATCATAGGAATAAAGCAAATCATTCAAGTCGTCATAGCGACTGTAGCTTGACATGGAATTTGTCTTGTATGATAAAAAATAACCTCCTGCCGAGAAAGACAGGAGATTAAGGGAGTCAATATCACAACTTGCGGCAATATTCATATAATGAGCATTGCCGCGACTTTGGCTCTGCTGCAGCATATCGAGAACTTGCCCGTTTCTGTATAACACGGAAGAATGTATGCTGCTTTCGTTTTCCTTCGTCGGAAACTGTGTGAAGGCGTAATTAGCCGATACAGTAGTCTTGCCAATACTTGTAGCGGTGTACGCCGAACTGCGGTTTGTGCCGTTGTTGTTGATACTCGAAGACAGCATACCTGTTGCACCTTTTATTAAAGAGTTGCTGCTTGTTATTATATTCAGTACGGCAGAAGTGCCTTCCGCGTCGTATTTTGCCCCAGGCTCGGTAATTACCTCAATCTGTCTTATTGTGGAAGCCGGAATTGCCTTGAGGATATCTTTTGCCGATATTGAGCTTAGAGTAGGGTCAAGATGTCCGTTACGGTAGATCTTATATGCAGAATTGCCTTTCACCAGAATATTGTCCTGACCGTCAATGGTTACAAGCGGTACTTTGCGTAGTATGTCAAAAACCGAACTTGCTTTTGCTTCTTCGTCGCCGGTAACGTCATACGTTAATTTCCCACTGCCAACCTTTACCAGTTTCCTTGCCGCCAATACTTCCACTTCGTCCAATTGCTTTTCGTATGAAAGCGTGGAACTTTTGTCTTCGCCGATTTCCTTTATGAACATATCCCTGTAGTTGATCACCATCTTATGGTGGTTGGGGGAGATATTGAATTTCATGTCCCGATAGAAAGACGGGCCTGTGGAAGGAGCAGGAGTATGGTTCTTGGGAAATATAATCTTGCTGTTGTCAATATCAAACTGGATTTCTCCGGCAGCACTCAGAATATCGCGACCTATGGTAAGAGGCTTGGTTGAGGCTAAAGGTATTTCTGCAACGATGTTGTGTATTTCCAAATCCCCGATGTTCATCTTGTCTACAATTCCCAGCAATACTTTTTGTCCCATGTGTTCGACCGTATCAGGCAGAACCTTTATATTCAATGCTTTTGCCGTTTCAATAGGAATTACTGTATGGTCGCAGCATGGATCAATGACAAATTCTAATGGCCTGCTGTTTATGACAGCTGTGATGTTCATCATATTACTGCATGGAACAATAATATCCTGTGACACAGGACTGATTCTGATAGGCTGCTGATTTCTTAATGCCTGAATTTCTTTATTGTATGTGAACAAGGCTCCCACCAATCCATTTCGAGGTTGTGAAGACAGCGCAGGGAGAATGTTGTCCATCATTGAAGCAGCACTTGCATACTGTCCTTCTTGGCAGAGAGTCTTGGCGAGAAGAATGATAAAACTGTATGTGTTTTGAGTTCCAAGCTCTGCTTGATGCTTATTGAGCAAAATGTTGATAGCCTGTATAGTCTGTTCCGGTCGGTTGAATTGGTATCCAATCATCGCTTCGGCAATGTTTTTCAGCATCTCAGACTTCATCTGAGTTTTCAGCTGTGGATATTGCATGTTCAGTTCCAGCCAGTTCTGGCTGTTGACCAGTTGACCTGCTGTCTTGTCTGCATCTTGTGCTGTTGCAGACAATTGGCAGAATAAAAGTAGCGATATAAATAATAGTTTCTTCATATGCTCGGATATTTGATTGTTTATATGGTGGGCTTGTATATGAATACATGTTTCCAACATTCTCTACTATTCTCCGCAGCCGGTATACCGCTGCTGCATACACACGAAAACGCTCATACCCCATCATGACGCGATGATAGGGTATGAGCCGGAAGGTGTCAGTTTATTCTTGTCATGTGGTAGCCGAGGCGTTTCAGTTCCATCGACATGCCCATGAGATACATCTGGTGGATGGCGGAGACGTAGGCCTGGAAGGCTTCGGGCGTACCGGGCTCCAGATGCTGGTGGTAGAGCAGGTTGTAGGTGCGCGAGGCACATTCGCCGACTATCTTGGTCGTCAGGGTGTGCTCCTCTTCGGTCAGCAGCAGCACGTTCTCGCAGATGTAGTCATCCATGTGGTCGAAGTCGCGCTGGTCGCGCAGGTATTTGTATAGGTCGCCCACTTTGCTGTATAGTTCCCAGTCCAGGTCCCAGTATTTGGCTATTGCCATGCCGATGAACATCATCCATCCGAGCGATACGGTGGGGTAGGCGTTGAACTCCCTCATGCCGTCGGTCAGGTAGCTTTCGCCTATCTTCTGCCACAGCTCCTCGATGTCGGGAGCCTCGGGCAGGCGTTCGTCCACCTTTCCGACGGAGAGCAGATAGTTGTGGAGGTCGGTGTGGAACAGCTGTTCCAGATTCTGTATGTCTTTTTTCGGTTCCATATATATATGTTTTTGTTCTTTGTTTCCAATACAAAGGTAACATTATATTTTCAAATATAGGCATTTATTCCGCCGATGTACTTTATTTCGGGAATTTTTATGTAAGTTTGCAGCATAAATTTTTAATGCGAATGAAAACACTATTTATTACGGCTGCCCTGGCTGCAACAGCTATGGCGGCAAGCGGACAGACTATCAAGTATCCGCAGGCTCCGAAAGACGGTACGGTGGATGAGTATTTCGGAGTGAAGGTTGCCGACCCCTTCCGCCCTTTGGAGGATGACACATGCGCTGCCACGGCGGCATGGGTAGAGGCAGAAAACAAAGTTACGAACGCTTATCTGGCGAAGATTCCGCAGCGCGACAAGTATCTAAGGCGACTGAAGCAGGTGGTGAACTACGAGAAGGTGTATACGCCGTTTGAGAAGAACGGCAAATGGTATGTATACAAGAACGACGGTATGCAGAACCAGGCCGTACTCTACCAGATGGACCGTCTGGGCGGCGAGCAGCGTGTGTTTCTCGATCCCAACAAGCTGAGCGACGACGGCACGGTGGCTCTCAAGAATATCTCTTTCTCCAACGACGGACGTTATTTTGCCTACGTCATATCCCGCAGCGGAAGCGACTGGGAGGAGATTTACGTGATGGACGTCAAGACGGGCAAGCTGCTCCCCGACCATATAGTATGGGCAAAGTTTACGGGTGCCGACTGGCTGGGCGACGGTTTCTACTATAGCGCTTATGACGCTCCGGAGAAGGGCAAGGAGACTTCTGCCAAGAACGAGGTGCAGAAGGTGTATTATCATAAGATGGGCACCCCGCAGAGCGAGGATGTGCTCTTCTACCAGAATCCTGCCAACCCGTTGCGCTTCTATAGCGTGAGCGTGAACAAGGAGGAGACGATGATGTTCCTCACGGAGGCTGGCATGGACCAAGGCACAAACCTGTACGTAAGAGATTTGCGTATACTCGGTTCGCAGTTTATTCAGATGACGGGCGACTGCAGCAAGAACTATTCTCCTGCGCAGATTATCGGCAACAGGATCTATATGGTAACGAATGCCGGGGCGCCGAAATACCGCATGATGGTTGCCGACATCAACAAGCCGGGATATAACGACTGGAAGGAGCTCGTTCCGGAGACGGATGCCGTGCTGGAAGACGTGGTCTTCGTGGATGGCGACAAGATGGTGCTTCTCTATGCCAAGGACAACTGTTCCCGGGCGTACCTTTATAATATAAGCGGTGAGAAGATTCGCGAGATAAAGCTTCCGGGAGTTGGCAGCGCCTCGTTCAGCGGAAAGAGGGAGCGCAAGGAGCTGTTCTTCAGCTACACCTCGTATACCGTGCCTACAACGATATACAGGTATGACCTGGATGAAGACAAGAGTATGGTGATGAGCAGTCCGAAGGTGGGCTTCAAGCTGAACGACTACACCTCGGAGATGGTGTTCTGCACGAGCAAGGACGGAACCCGCATCCCTATGTTCCTGACCTATAAGAAGGGCATGAAGCTCAACGGCAAGAATCCCGTGCTGATGTATGGCTATGGCGGCTTCAACGTGAGCTATCCGCCTTCGTTCTCGGCCATGCGCATGCCGTTCCTGGAGAATGGCGGAGTGTATGTCCATGTGGTGTTGCGTGGCGGCGGCGAGTATGGCGAGGAATGGCATCTTGCCGGTACGAAGATGCGCAAGCAGAACGTGTTCGACGACTTCATCTCTGCCGGCGAATGGCTTATCAGCAACAAGTATACCGACAAGGAGCATCTTGCCATCATGGGCGGCAGCAACGGCGGTCTGCTCGTGGGAGCCTGCATGACGCAGCGCCCGGACCTCTTCAAGGTGTGCATACCTGAAGTGGGTGTGATGGATATGCTGCGCTACCACAAGTTTACCATCGGCTGGAACTGGGCTCCCGACTATGGCACGAGTGCCGACAGCAAGGAGATGTTTGAATATCTGAAGGCTTATTCTCCGCTCCATACCTTGAAGGAGGGCGTGGAATATCCTGCCACGATGGTTACTACGGCCGACCACGACGACCGTGTGGTTCCTGCCCATTCATTCAAGTTTGCAGCCCGTCTGCAGGAGTGTCAGGCAGGCAAGGCTCCGGTACTTATCCGCATCGACAGCAAGGCCGGACATGGCGGCGGTAAGCCTCTGTCGAAGGTGATGGAGGAGACAGCCGACATCTACGGATTCATAATGTATAATATGGGAATGAAGATGAAGTAGAATGCGGTTTTACCGCATAAAATGATAGGGGCGAAGCCTTTGCGACTGTTCTGCAAAGGTTTCGCCCCTATTGTGTCATTCGTTGGTTCTGCCGATCATATGGTTTCGATGATATCCTTGGCTGTGGTCATCTGAGTTTTCTTGTTAATATTCTTTATAACGTAAATCCGCTTTTTCTCGTCAGTTATTCCACTTCTGTCAGGGCGCCAGTCTCCGAGTCGATGATATATCCGTGCACGTTGATGTCTGTCGGCACGAGTGGATGGTGGGTTATTACGTCTACCGTGTTGCGCACGGAGTCCTCCGTGTCGTGGAATCCTTCGAGCCAATGGTCAAGGTCGATGCCACACTTTGCCACGGTATCTATTACGTCCTGCCGTATGCCTCGTTCCACCATAGCCTGCTTCATCGCCTTGCCGTTCATGTGGCATGCGCCGCAGTTTGAGTGGGCGATAACCATAATCTCCTCCACATGCAGCTCGTATATCGCCACGAGGATGCTTCTCATGGCGGAGTCGAACGGACTGATGACCAGTCCTCCGGCATTCTTTATCAGTTTTGCGTCGCCGTTCTTTATTCCTAAGGCGGCAGGCAGCAGTTCCGTAAGTCTTGTGTCCATACATGACAGTATGGCGAGTTTCTTGTCTGGATATTTGCTTGTCAGGAATCTCTCGTAACCTTTCTTCTCCACGAACTCCCGGTTGTATTTCAGTATTTCCTCTATAATCATTTTTAGGTGTTTTTATTTTGCAAAGGTAATAATTAATCCACTGATATTTGCATTTCCGACTTTTGCTTTTCACCCAGCCCCCATTTCTCTTCTCACATCCTTCGGCGTCACGCCATAAGCTTTGCGGAAGGCGTGGTAGAAGCTGGAGGTGTGTTCGAAGCCGCAGCGTGAGGCTATTTCGTCAATACTCATCTTTGTGTCGTTCTCGAGCAGATGGCGTGCGCGCTTCATCTTTATCTTCAGCATGAACGAAGCCGGCGAACAGCCTGTGAGCGCCACTATCTTGCGGTGGAACTGTCGCGGACTCATGCAGAGCTTGTCTGCCAGTGTGCTGACATCGAGTTTTTGCTTGTCAAGCAGCAGATAGATGTGGTCTATGGTCTTGGACAGGAAGCGTCGCTCGGCATCCGTGAGCCTCACAGCCTCTTCTTCCTTGTCCCCGTTGCCGTTGGAGTCCTTGTTGTTATTGGAGTCTTTGTTGCCACTGGTGGCGATATTGCCGTTGGCATCGATGCTGGCGCTGAACTTGCTGCGCAGTGAGCGCTGGCGGTCGAGCAGCCGTTCCACCACGGTGAGCAGTTCGTCTGCATTGAACGGCTTGGCGAGATAAGCGTCGGCACCAGCCTCGATGCCGGCAATGCGCTCCTGTTCCGAAATCTTCGCCGTAACGATTACTATCGGTATATGGTTCACCACGTTGTCTGCCCTCACTCGGCGGCACAGTTCCAGTCCGTCCATGCCCGGCATCATCAGGTCAGTGATGATCAGGTCGGGCACTATGTCGATTGCCTTCTGCAGTGCGTCCTCTCCGTTCACGGCGTAAGCCACGCTGTATCTGTCATGCAGCAGACCGCCTATGTATGCCGCGATGTCGCGGTTGTCCTCTATTATGAGCACCGTGCATTGGTCGTCTGCGGCGTCGCTGTCGGCAAGCGCCTTTTCCTCCTCCGGCATCTTCGGCATGTCGTTTGCCACCATGTTTTCGCCCAATTTGTTGTTGCATGCGTTGCTTATCGGCATTTCCATGTGGAATGTGGTGCCTTCGCCGACTTTGCTCTCCACGCTTATATTTCCGTTTACCGCATCTATCACCTGCTTTACGAGCGCCAGCCCCACACCCGTTCCGATGTGTTTCGACGCTGTCTCACCCTGATAGAAAGGTCTGAACACGTTGTCTGCCGTCTCCTTGTCCATGCCTTCCCCCGTGTCGCTCACTTCCATGTATAGGATGTCCTCCTTGCGCCACATCGTCACGTTAATCCTGCCATACTCCGGTGTGAACTTCAAGGCGTTTGATATCAGATTGTTTAATACCTTGCTTACGTAGTCTGGCACGAAGTCCATCGTCACCGCTTCCTTGGCATAAAACTGCAATTCAATGTTCTTTGTTCGGGCATAGTCGCGGTATGTGTCCACAATCATTGTGGCGTATGTGGTGATGCTGCCGTTCCGCCAGTCCGGACTGCCCACCTGCGACTTTATCTTCGATATGTCGAGCAGCTGGTTGATGAGTGCCAGGAGTCCTTTCCCCTGCCGTTCGATGGTCTGCGCAGAGTCCTTCACCTCTTCCTGTCCGTTCTTCTGTAGCTTCTGGCTCAGTCCGAGGATTACGGTGAGAGGCGTTCTGAACTCATGCGTGATGTTGGTGAAGAAAGTCTCGCGCATCTCGGCAAGGCGTTTCAGCGCCAGATGGTTGCGGCGATGGATGCGCTGCGCAAAGAAGAATACAGCCAGTGCGCCCACCAGTATTACCACCACGATGATGGAGACCACGCTGATAAGAAAGCGTGCAGACCTTTCGCTTTTGAGATTCAGGTGCGCCTCGCTCACCGCCCTTTCCTGCTGGTTGCGCTCGATGAGCAGTCCGGCGTTCTGTATGCGGTTCATCTTCTCCATGTCCACCACGCTGTCGCGCATGGCTGTGGCTTTCTCGTGTGAGGCGAGGGCAGCGCCGTAGTCGCCCGAGCGTTTGTAGTGCTTATAGTATAGGTTGTATATCTCCGCCAGATGCTCATGCGACTTTATTTCTTCTGCCACTCCCTTGGCTTTTGCGAGATGCAGCATCGCCTTGCTCTCGTTGCCCGTGGCCATGTTCACACCTGCCAGGGCGATGAGCGAGTTGAGCATGTGCCATTTGTCGTCCGAGGCTTTCATCAGCTCGTATGCTTTCTCGTATTCGGCTATCGCCTTGTCGTATTGGTGTTCGCGCTCATACATCGACCCGAAGTCGGTATGACAGAGCGATATGCCGAGCGTATTGTCTATGCGGCGGTTCATCTCCATCGACTTGCGGAAATACACCCATGCCGAATCCCTCATGCCGCGATGTCTGAATATGGAGCCGATATTGGCGTAGTTGATAGCCTGCCCCAGTTCGCTGTGCAGGTCCTTCTCGCCCTCCAGAGCCAGTCGCAAGGCGCTGTCGGCACGTTCGTAGTTGCCCAAGGTGAGATATATGTTGCCCAGTCCGTTCAGCGATACCACCCGGCTTTTCCTTGCGTCATACGAAGTGTCCTGACATACCTTGCTTATCGTCCAAGCACGGTAATGATAGTTCTGCGCCAGGTCGAGCACTCCCATGCGGCGGTAGTCAGTACCGATGTTGTTGAGCGCCTGCACCATCTCCAGCGTGTCGCCGATGGCCTCCGCCTGTTTCAGTCCCTCGCTGTGCAGGCGCAGTGCATTGTCAAACTGGCTGTCGTCGCGCATCTCCTTGCCCATCAGTCTGTAGGCGATGATGCTGCCCAGCATGTTGCCCTCCTTCTCCATGCGCTTCTGCATCATGGACAGCGTGTCGATATTGTGCGAGGAGGAGATGGTGCTGTTCAGTGCCTTTCGTTCGGCAGGGGATATCCTCGCCGGTTTCTGTCCGCAGGAAACCAGCAGCAGGCATATCGTCATAAGGTTCCACCATAGGGCGGTGTCATAGCATCGTGGAGCGTTCATAGGTTTCAAGTTTTTGATATGATTCAGGTTGTGTCTGCAAATATAGTGATTATGTTGTAAAAGTGAAACAAATCATGAAAAAAAACTCTCCCTCGGCCTTCCCCATTGTTTGGAGGGGAGTGATGTTCATGGAATTGCTGATAATGCCTTGTGTTCATGCTTTCTTTTTGGAAATCAGATTGTTAAGCGGTTCTGATGTCCGATTGGAACAATACTTTGATATGCAGAAAGTCCGATTATCACATATTTCTGTCCGATAGTCACAAGACGCTAAAGTGGATTTACATGTAAATTTGCAGCATCAACATAAAGGACAACCGGGAATCAATTGATACGACATATTTCACACAATATAATAATGTATTACATATAATATAATAATGTATAACGACATATCATAAAAACAAAAACCTTACGACTATGGGACATATATACGACAGCATACGGCATGACGACCGGAGCAGCAAGAAGAATGAGGCGCAGCAGCTTCTTGACGACCGCACCCAGCTGCTCGACACCATCCGTGAGATGATAAACGAGGAGATTGACCATCGCGAGGTTGGCAGAGGGGAAGTGGCGCAATGCAGCAATCCGCCTCCCGACGCCAAGCCACGAAGATGCACATTACTGCGGTGGCTGAGGAGTTTACTCTGAATAAGCTTGTCAACTCAAAATAACAATAACCCAAAACAATAAGACTATGAGTACATTAAAATCCATTTTGTTAGCTGGTGCGATGCTGCTGGCTACGCCGCTGTTCTTCAGCTCCTGCGAGGAGGACGGCACCCTACTGAAGTATAGGATGGAAGTGACCGTGGCAAACGACTTCACCAAGGTGGTGGAAGCCATAAACAACGGAACACTCAGAAACGAGCAGGCGATAAACATGCTCGTTTCTGCCATCGACAAGATGAATGCCGACCAGCAGACCAAGCTCCAGGTCATCATGGAGGCCATCACGTCTGTCAACAACACGCTCAATGCCAAGCTCGCCGCCATCGAGGCTGCCATGAAGGCGCAGACCCTGTCCATGGAGAACAAGCTCGCACTCATCGAGCAGGTAATCAGCAGTCTGAACACAACACTTGATGTGAAGCTCGGTGCCATCGAGGCTGCCCTGAAGGAGCAGACCATCTCCATGGAGGCGAAGATGGATCTCATCAGAGGCATCCTCTCCGACCTGAACACCACGCTCGAAGTGAAGCTCGGTGCCATCGAGGCCACAATGAAGGAGCAGTCCATCGCCCTGTCAGAGAAGCTGGCGCTCATCGAGCAAGCCGTAAAGGACCAGACCACCAGCTTTGACGCCAAGATGGAACTCATCATCAAGGCAATCACCAGTCTGCCAGACTACTCCGAAAAGCTCGCCGCCATCGAGACCGCCATCAAGGCAATGCCTGACTACTCCGAGCAGCTCAAGGCAATAGAGAAGGCAATGAAGGATATGAACACCACGCTCACCGAAAAGCTTGCCATACTCGAGAGCATCCAAAGTGCCATCTCCGACAACGGCAATAAGCTGGAGGCAATAGGCAAGGCAATCGGGGACATGCCGGACTATACCGATGCCTTCAATAATATCAAGACAGAGATTGCCAACCTCGTGAAGGCAGTGACGGACGGCAAGAAGAGTCAGAAGGCTGCCCTGGACGAGATAGCCAAGAAGATTGAAAAACTTAAAGCGGCTGCCGGTATTGAAGACTCTGTAGAGTTTGTAGACCTCGGTTTGCCGAGTGGCAACCTGTGGGCAACGTGCAACCTCGGTGCTTCTTCTCCAGAACAGTATGGCGACTATTACGCTTGGGGCGAAACAAAGCCTAAGCAGGAATACACCTATCCCAACCATAAGTGGTATAAGGAGGGTGCACCCAGTCTGGGATTCACCAAGTATAACAATGAAGACGGCAAGCTGACGCTTGAAGATGAAGACGATGCCGTAATACAGAATTTAGGAAAAGGCTGGCGCACACCGAGCCTGGCTGACTTCAGAGAATTGACCAATCAGAAATTAACCACAATCAAGAAAACAACGCTTAACGGTGTTGCGGGCTATCAGATAACGAGCAAGAAGAACGGAAAGTCTGTCTTTATCCCTTGCGCCGGCTTTAAGAGGAGTGACAAGCCAATAACCAGAGAAATCACTGATGACGAATCAGTAGCTGTATGCATGACGAACCTTCGTCGTATAGACTACATGGTATACAACGCTTGGAGCTTTGCTTTCCAGAATGACCGCATTGGCCGTTATGGCAAACGTCGTCCTGACGGAATATCAATTCGTCCGGTCAAGGGGCCTGGCGTGCCGGTTCCTAACAATTGCGTTGACCTTGGATTGAATAGCGGACTGCTGTGGGCTAAGTGCAATATGGGTACAACTGATCCTACACAACCTGGCGATTACTATGCCTGGGGAGAGACTTCTACCAAGAAGAAATATTATAGTGATAACTACAAGCATTTTAAGATTAATGAAAATCTAAATATATTAAAGTATAATGAGAAAGACGGCAAGGAAGTGCTTGACCTCAACGACGATGCGGCAAGAGTTAATTTAGGTGTAGGCTATCGCATTCCTACAAAAGAAGACTGGGAAGAGCTGCTTGAAGATTGTAAATGGGAAGCCGTTACTACCACACTTTCAGAGATAATAGATCCGTCGCAGAAGAAAGTCATTGTACGATGGAAAGTGACAGGACCAAGCGGAAACTCTATCGTTTTACCGATGACCAGTGGTTTCAAAGCTGATGGATGGGGTGTCCAGCCTGACTTAGACATCTACTATACTACAGCTAATCTATATCCGCCGGCTGATGAATTGTCAAATGAATATAAATACCAAAAGGCAGTAGCGCTTACATGGCCTATGTTTGCTAAAGAGACATCAAGCGAAGGTATCGAGGAACCATCGTTTAAATCAATATTCCGTGATTTTGGTGTTGTGATACGACCGGTATTCGACCTCTACTCAAATAAATAAGTATCTGAAAAAAAGATAATGATTTAAAAAGGAATTAAGTATGAACACAATACGAACCAAAAAGCTCATTACGCTATCATCTGGCAGATGGGCAAGAACAGGGCTCAGCGTATTGCTTACATCGCTCTTCACGGTAGGCGCTCAGGCGCAGACCGCAAGCGAGGGCATCGCTGAACCGCCGCGCGACACCAACAAGGAACTTCGCACCCGTACATGGAGCGTCTACGCCCAGGGCGGACTCTCATGGGCAACCGGCGTGTGGTATCAGAACCTGGACGCAAAGAAGAGCTACAAGCAGTCGCCCGCCGTGGGCGGCGGCGTAGACTTCACCATACGTCCGTGGATTCGCGTAGGAGCCGACTATATATGGTCGCGCTACCGCCGCGAGCAGCGCTTCTCGGCGCTCAACACCGAGACATCGCCTGCCAAGACATACGGCAACTACGTAATCAACACCCACAACGTGAAGCTCGGCGTGCAGTTCAACTTCATGGAGCTATGGCCCAACCGCAAGCCCCAGTGGCTTAACATCTGGCTGGGCACGGGCCTGGGAGGAACCTTCGCCCGCGGCAACGAATACGGTATATGGGTGGGCAACACCATCACCGAAGGCGAGACCACCACACCGGTGTTCGGCGACCTGAACATCAGCAACGACGCCACGGTGACCATCGTAGGAAGGGTGGCAACAGCCAACCGCCACGAGAAGTTCAACAAGCTCTTCATCCCCGCCACGCTCCACATCGAGGCTGATGTGAGCCGACGGTTCACCCTGGGGCTGAAGGGCGAGATGGACTGGCTGCTCAACCGCAAGGAGGTGGCACCCAAGAACCTCATCTACGCCCTTGCCACAGTGCGCTACAACTTCGTGAGGAGCCGTGCGAGCAAGCTGCGCGAGTTTTATGCCGGAGAGATAGCCACTCTCAACGACCGCGCCAACACCCTGCGTCAGGAGGCTGAAGCCGAAAAGGCTCGCGCCGACCGCGAAGCTGCCCTCCGGCAGAAGGCGGAGCAGCAGAACAGCGACCTGCAGCGCCAGCTCGACGACTGCCGTGAAAGCAAGAAAGCCGTGGCAAAAGCCCCCGAACACTACGTGCAGTTCGCCCACAACAGCTCCAGCATGAGCCGTGAGGAGGCAGACCGCCTGCGCTCATTCGCCCGCAGCATGAAGGGCAGGAAGCTCGCCATCCTCGCCGAGGCAAGCACACCGGGCACTGCCAGATACAACCAGACCATCTCCGAGCGCCGCATGAAGCGGGTGGTGAAGATATTGCGCAAGGAGGGCTTCGCCCCCGAAGACCTGCATCCGCAGACCGCCGTCGGAGCCAGAAACGGCAAGAGGAACTACGAAGGCCGCCGTGTGACAATAACAGTCAAGGAATAACAAAAAAAAGGAATAACTATGAGAACATTAAAATCAATAGTGTTGGCCGGCGCGATGTTGCTGGCGACACCGGCGTTCTTCAGCTCCTGTCAGGAGAACGCTCCCGAGATAGACTACGAGATGAAAGTGACCGTGGTCAACGACTTCACCAAAGTGGTGGACGCCATCAACAACAGTTCGCTCAGCAATGAGCAGGCGATAGCCAAACTCGTGGCAGCCATCGACCAGATGAATGCCGACCAGCAGACCAAGCTCCAGGCCATCATGGAAGCCATCACATCCGTCAACAACACCCTTGAGACCAAGCTCGCCGCCATCGAGGCTGCCATGAGGGCGCAGACCCTCTCCATGGAGAGCAAGCTGGCGCTCATAGAGCAGGTAATCAGCAGCTTGAACACTACGCTCGAGACCAAGCTCGGTGCCATCCAGGCAGCCTTGAAGGAGCAGACCATATCCATGGAGGCGAAGATGGATCTCATCAAGGGCATCCTCTCCAACCTGAACACCACGCTCGAAGTGAAGCTCGGAGCAATCGAGGCTGCTATGAAGGAGCAGACCATCGCCTTGAAAGACAAGCTGGCGCTTATAGAGCAGGTCATCAAGGACCAGACCAGCAGCTTCGATGCCAAGATGGAACTCCTCATCAAGGCAATCACCAGTCTGCCCGACTACTCCGAAAAGCTCGTCGCCATCGAGGCCGCCATCAAGGCAATGCCCGACTATTCCGAGCAGCTCAAGGCAATAGAGCAGGCAATGAAGGATATGAACGCAACGCTCACCGAAAAGCTTGCCATACTCGAGAGCATCCAAAGTGCCATTTCCGACAACGGCAAGAAGCTCGCCGCCATCGAACAGGCAATCAAGGCAATGCCGGACTACGGACTGAAAATCACTGCCATCAATACGGAAATCATCAATCTGCTGCAGGCTGTGAAAGACGGCAGCAAGAGCGAGACGGACGCCATGGCGGAGATTGCCAGGAAGATTGAAGAACTGAAGCTTAACTCCGGCGTAAGCACGGCTAAGGAAACCATGAAGTATGTTGACCTCGGATTGCCAAGCGGTATAAAGTGGGCAAAATGCGACCTGGGCGCAAGAAGACCTGAAAATTTTGGCAGCAGTTACTCTTGGGGCGAGACCTGGGAAAAGATTGGAACCGATTATTATTACTTCACTGACATAGTAAAGGGACAATACACGAAGTATGATAGCCGTGACAAGCGATATTTCCTTGAGAAGGAAGATGATGTAGCCTATCTGCGACTTGGAGAAGGATGGAGATACCCGACATGGAACGAAATGCAGGAATTGATCGATAACTGTACGGTTACGGAGTCTACACTCAATGGAAAGCTGGGCGTAATGTTCGTATCTAAAATCAACAACAACTACATCTTCTTTGCATACTTCAGTGAATTATCATCTGGAGGTTACCGTTGGTCAAGTGCTTTGGTACCAAGCAATCCGTCAACTGTTAAGTGTTTGTATTTTAAAAAGAAAGGAGATAGAATCGTTGTAGAGCAACTGAATGTAATTAGAGATGAGAATGCTACAGCAATTCGTCCGGTTTACGTAAAAAGAAAACCATTTTAACCATATCAACTCCTCTTCCTCATGTAGGGAGAGGAGTTTTTTTAAGATAAATATTTTTTTATTTTCTTACCCTCACACCCTCACAATCCGGCTGAAACGCCATGTTTATCGGGGTTTCAGTGGTGAGGGTAAGTGTGAGGGTGTGAGGGTAAATCGAATACGGTATACCGCTTATCTTACCCACACGGCATAATCCTTTTTGCGCGGCTTCGCCTTTGCAGGTTCGTTAAGTGCATAGCCAAGGGCGACGTGGCCGATGCCTTCGTAGTCGCCTTCTATTCCCCATTCCTTGAGCATCGCCTTGCCTTCGGCGGAAGAGAATATCTCCTTGGCGCGATGAATCCAGCAGCTGCCCAGTCCGAGGGAATGGGCGGCGTTCATCAGATTGCCCATCACGAGGGAACCGTCGTAGAGATAGGTGGGGCGCTCCTTGTCGGCAAGCACGAGCAGAATGACGGGTGCCCCATAGAATGGGTCGGAAGTGGTGCCCATCACTTCGGCGTTAAGCTGCGACAGACGGTCGCGCACGGCCTTGTTGGTAACTACCACTATCCGTGGTGACTGCATCCCCCTGCCGGTAGGAGCATACTCGCCGGCAGTTACAACCTCTTTGATAAGTTCATCACTTGGGATGCGTTCCGGGTCAAAGCTGCGCACACTACGGCGTGTCATGAGACATTTTATAGTTTCGTTTGTTGTCATAGTCATGATAATTTGTTTGTTGTCATTATGTTTCTTGTTACAAAATTAAGTATTGAGGCTGACATGAAGAAAGTAACTACTCAGACCCCTAGGGCATGAGTAGTTACCTCACTGTTGTACGACAGCAAGTATAGCATTG
>USSF01000017.1 GCA_900557405.1 uncultured Prevotella sp. | reverse complement strand
ATATCGGTTGAAACTAGCCGTTAACATCCGTTAGTACATTTATCACCACACAAAGTAAATTAATGCAAACTGACAAGAAAAAGGACGGAAACACTTTTTTTCCGCAAATCGCTGATGACTGTTCTTTTACATTTGCCGGAAGGCAGAATGTGGCCTCGTCAGCCCACGGGTTGCCATCATGCCGCCCCGTCGCCCTGCACCCTACACCTTATTATATATATACCTTTCAATTTTCCGCAGCGGCAAATGCCGGAAGGGGACAAACGACTGCCATTGTCAAAAGTTTCAGATTATTTCGCAAATAGTAATGCTCGGGTAAGTACAAAACTACTATCTTTGCCAAAACAATTTTACAGAAAAACATATAATGGAAAATAACAGATATTTCTTTGCCGTAGACCTTGGAGCTACAAGCGGAAGGACAATCGTGGGAACACTGGCCGAAGGGAAAATCCAACTGGAGGAACTTACCCGGTTCGAGAACAACCTTATCGAGACTGGAGGCCATTTCTATTGGGACATCTTCGCCCTATACAACGAGATAATCAAGGGACTGAAACTGGTGGCCAAGCGCCAGCTGCCCATCGTGAGCATCGGTATCGACACGTGGGGAGTGGATTTCGTGTGCATCGGCGAGGACAACGCCATACTGCGCAATCCGCTGGCATACCGCGACCCGTTCACCTTCGAGGCCATGGACGAATATTTCGAAAAATGCATGGACAGGAAGAAGGTGTATGACATCACCGGAATACAGCTGATGAACTTCAATTCGCTCTTCCAGCTCTATGCCATGCGCCGCGAGAACAACGCCGCGCTCGCCGGAGCCAGGAAGATTCTCTTCATGCCCGATGCACTCTCATGGATGCTCACGGGCAAAGCGGTATGCGAATACACCATAGCCTCGACAAGCCAGATGCTCGACCCGCGCACGAAGGAGCTTGATGACGAACTGCTGCAGAGCGTGAGACTGTCGCGCGACAAGTTCGGCATGATGGTGAATCCTGGCACGTGTATCGGCACTCTGACGAAGGAGGTGCAGGAGATGACGGGGCTGGGATCCGTGCCGGTAATCGCCGTGGCAGGACACGACACTGGCAGTGCCGTGGCAGCCGTGCCGGCAAAGGACGAGCGCTTTGCGTATCTGAGCAGCGGCACATGGAGCCTGATGGGCATCGAGACGAAGGATGCCATCATCAGCGACCTGAGCTATGAGCGCAACTTCACCAACGAGGGCGGCATAGAATGTACCACGCGCTTCCTGAAGAACATCTGCGGAATGTGGCTCCTGGAGCGCTGCCGCAAGGAGTGGGGCGAGGACGCACCGCGCGATTACGCCATCCTGCTGGCTGAGGCAATGGCTACGAAACCGTTCCAGAGCATCATCAACCCCGACGACAAGATGTTTGCCAACCCCGCAAACATGCAGGAGGCAATCAGGGAATACTGCCGCATGACGAACCAGCACGTGCCGGAGGGCTACGCCGAGATATGCCGCTGCATCTTCGAGAGTCTCGCCCTGCGCTACCGTCAGGTGATGGGCTATCTGAAGGAGATGGCATCGTTCCCGATAAACACGCTGCACATCATCGGTGGCGGTTCGCTGAACAAATACCTCAACCAGTTCACGGCAAACTCCACGGGCGTGGAGGTGCTCGCCGGACCGCAGGAGTGCACCGCCCTGGGCAACATCATGATGCAGGCAAAGGCCGCCGGCGACGTGGACGGCATCTTCGACATGCGCCGCATCATTGCCGACAGCGTGATAATGACCCGCTTCGCCCCGCAAGACAAGGAGATGTGGGACAAGGCATACGACAGATACCTGGAGATAACAAGAATTAAAGGATAAGCAAAACAACAACAATAAAAACCTAAAGAAATGAAAACAGAACAAATCATCAAAGCCTATGAGATGGCAAAAGAGCGCTATGCCGCTCTTGGCATCAATACCGACAAAGCCATCGAGATTCTCGAGAAGACCCCAATCTCGCTCCACTGCTGGCAGGCCGACGACGTGGTCGGCTTCGAGCGCAACGTGGCAGCGTCTGGCGGTATACAGACTACTGGCAACTACCCGGGCAAGGCACGTAACATCGACGAACTGCGCCAGGACATCGAAAAGGTGAAGTCGCTCCTCGCAGGAACATACCGTCTGAACCTGCACGAGACATACGGAGAGTTCGGCGGAGAGTTCGTAGACCGCGACCAGGTTGAGGCAAAGCACTTCGTGGGATGGATGCAGTGGGCGAAGGAGCACGACATGAAGCTCGACTTCAACTCCACTTCGTTCTCACACCCGAAGAGCGGAAACCTGACTCTCGCCAACCCCGACAAGGAGATACGCGACTTTTGGATTGAGCACACCAAGCGTTGCCGCCGCATTGCAGACGCTATGGGTAAGTATCAGAACGACCCTTGTATCATGAACATCTGGGTGCACGACGGAAGCAAGGACCTCACTGTGGAGAAGCTGCGCTACCGCGAAATCCTGAAGAACAGTCTTGACGAGATTCTCGCCGAGGAACTGCCGGGAATGAAGTCATGCCTTGAGGCAAAGCTCTTCGGTATCGGACTGGAGGCTTATACCGTAGGCTCAAACTATTTCTATACAGGCTATTGCGCAAAGAACAACGTGATGTACACCCTCGACACAGGCCACTACGAGCCGACGGAGAATGTATCAGACGCCATCTCCGCATTGCTGCTCTTCGTGCCGGAGCTGATGCTCCACGTGTCACGCCCGATGCACTGGGATTCAGACCACGTTACCCTCTTCGACGACAACACACGCAACCTCTTCTCGGAGATTGTACGTGCCAACGCTCTCGACCGTGCACACATCGGCCTCGACTATTTCGATGCTTCTATCAACCGTATCGGTGCCTACATCATCGGTGTGCGTGCAGCCCAGAAGTCATTGCTCCAGGCTCTGCTCGAACCTACAGCGACACTGCGCAAATACGAGGACGATGGCAAGCTCTTCCAGCGTCTCGGATTGCTCGAGGAGGCCAAGACCCTGCCGTTCGGCGCTGTCTACGACTACTTCAACATGAAGAACAACGTGCCGGTGGGCGAGGAGTACTTCGCCGACGTGGAGAAATACGAGGCAGAGGTTCTGTCAAAGAGATAATAAACACGAAACAATAATCTGAAGAAACAATGAAGGTCGGAGACATCCGGACACGCGGTGTCCTCAGGATGTTCCGGCCTTTGTTCTTATAAGTCATGGAAATAATAATTGGTCTGCTTATAATAGCCATCGGCGCATTCTGCCAGTCAAGCTGCTATGTGCCTATCAACAAGATAAAGGATTGGAGCTGGGAGTCATACTGGCTCGTGCAGGGTGTCTTTGCGTGGGTATTGTTCCCGCTGCTTGGAGCGTTGCTTGCCGTGCCGGAGGGACATTCAATCTGCGAATTGTTCGGCGGGGCGAGTTCGTTCAACCTGTGGATGACCGTGCTCTTCGGGGCATTGTGGGGAGTGGGAGGACTCACCTTCGGTCTTTCCATGCGCTATCTCGGCGTGGCGCTCGGACAGAGCATCGCCCTGGGAACGTGTGCCGGACTGGGAACGATAATGGGTCCCGTGTTGCTTAATATCTTCTTCCCTGAAGAGGACGCATTGGGCCGGCTCACCTTTGCCGTTATCCTCGGCGTGGTGGTGACGCTCGTCGGCATCGCCATCATCGGCGTGGCTGGTTCGATGAAGTCGGCATCCCTCTCGGAAGAGGAGAAGAAGGCAGCAGTGAAGGACTTCAACTTCCCCAAGGGACTTGCCATCGCACTGCTCGCGGGATTCATGAGCGGATGCTTCAACGTGGGACTGGAGTTCGGCAAGGACATCAACTTCGGCGATCTGACTCCGGATATGTACAAGACGCTGCCCGCAACGCTGCTCGTCACGCTTGGCGGCTTCGCCACTAACGCCGCCTACTGCTTCTTCCAGAACGGCAGGAACAAGACGTGGGGCGATTACGCGAAAGGCAGCGTGTGGACCAACAACCTGCTCTTCTGTGTCCTCGCCGGAGGCTTGTGGTACAGCCAGTTCTTCGGTCTGTCGCTGGGCAAGGGCTTCCTTACGGAGTCGCCCACGCTGATGACCCTCTCGTTCTGCATACTGATGGCGCTCAACGTAGTGTTCTCCAATGTTTGGGGAATAATCCTGAAGGAATGGAAGGGCTGCTCGCAGAAGACAATCGCCGTGCTCATTCTCGGAATCATTGTGCTGATCGTGTCCTCGTTCCTGCCGCAGCTGGTATAAGGGATTGGTGAAAAAAGATTAAGCAATCATATTTCTCCGTTACTTTTTATCATCCAAATACTGCATAATATATAAAAAAGCTGTAAATTTGCAGTCGCTTGGAGCAAAATGGATTTTCTTCGGGCGGATGATGATAAATCATCGGACAGGATTAATTAAAAACAAAATAAACCAAGAGAGGATTATGAAAAAGATCAGAGCAGCCGTTGTAGGCTATGGCAATATCGGACACTATGCAGTGCAGGCCCTTGAGACCGCACCGGATTTTGAAATCGCAGGTATCGTGCGCCGCAACGGTGCGGAGAACAAGCCGGCAGAGCTTGCCGGATATGAAGTGGTAAAGGACATTACGGAGCTGAAGGACGTTGACGTGGCCATTCTCGCCACACCGACACGCAGCTGCGAGGAGTATGCAAAGAAGATTCTCGCCCTCGGCATAAACACCGTGGACAGCTTCGACATACACACGAGCATCCTTGACTATCGTGCTGCATTGATGCCGGAGTGCAAGGCGAACAATGCCGTTGCCGTCATTGCTGCCGGTTGGGACCCGGGTTCGGATTCCATCGTGCGCACACTGATGCAGAGCCTTGCACCGAAGGGACTCTCGTACACCAACTTCGGTCCTGGCATGTCAATGGGCCACAGCGTATGCGTACGCTCTAAGGCAGGCGTGAAGAATGCGCTCTCCGTCACTATCCCTAAGGGCGAGGGCATCCATCGCCGCATGGTATATGTGGAGCTTGAGGACGGCGCAAGTCTTGAGGAAGTGACAAAGGCAGTGAAGGCCGACCCGTATTTCGCCAACGACGAGACACACGTGTTTGCAGTGGATTCGGTTGACGACGTGCGCGACATGGGCCACGGCGTGAACCTCGTGCGCAAGGGAGTGAGCGGCAAGACGCAGAACCAGCGCTTCGAGTTCAACATGAGCATCAACAACCCCGCACTGACGGGTCAGGTGCTTGTCAACGTGGCACGTGCGTCAATGCGCCAGCAGCCTGGTTGCTACACGATGGTGGAGATTCCTGTAATCGACATGCTTGCCGGCAGTCGTGAGGAACTCATCGGTCATCTGGTGTAGATTAATGAAAAAAAAGTTTTTTTTCTCTACCCTCACACCCTCACATCCCTTTGGAACGCCCTGTTTATCGGGGATTCAGTGGTGAGGGTAAGTGTGAGGGTGTGAGGGTAAACCGAAACGATAAGGCATAAAAAAAGAGCGTCAATATTCTTGGCGCTCTTTTTTTTAATAGTATGCTCGGCACGAGCATTGTCTAACGGGTGAAAGTCCCGAGCAAGCCCTAATAGCGGGAATTACATAGCCAAGAGCAAGGGTGTCCATCGCGAGGTGGAATCTGAAGGAAGCTGGCGACAAACATCTGACCTAACGAACAGAAACTTCATACAAGGCATATGACCGTGGGTAAGGTTGCTGAACAAACCAAAGCCCTATAGCTATTCGGAACGGTTGGTGTAAATGAAGTGGGTATAAGATAGAAAGACAATGCCCTTATACGGGGAGGTCTCACGGACGCTTCAAATAGTTTTTTCTTACGAAAGAAGCGGAGTAAATTGACGTGGTCCGTTATGACGCTGCACTATGTGACCTATTAGGATGGGAACGTGGAGCAGACCATCGTGCATACTAGCGCTATCTCAATAAATTCTCTCAAGCTGTCAACCAGCGTGTTTTCGGAAATTTGTTCCGTTGGTTTTTCTCCGAGTTGAAGTTCGACAACTACACTTTAGACTTCGATTCTACTGTGATGGTCCGTGTGGAAAGTCAGGAAGGAGCAGCCAAAGGATACAACCCCAAACGTCCAGGACGACTCTCTCATCATCCTCTCCTTGCATTCTTTTCCGATGTAAGGATGATAGCAAATAAAACAGGTGATAGTTTTGCCTTTTTTATATAAGTTGACGAGTAGACAAGGAGATATGCATTACTTGTTTAAGGTTTGTGAACCAATTTTCAAGGAAAACTAATCTCCTTGTCTACTTGTCAACTCGTCAACTTATTATCAGTCTGACCAGATTGTCTTTCTTTCTGGTCTTTCCCACAGTTTCTTGACTTCTTCATCAGTATAGAGTTCCTCTGATGCTACTCCTATGTTTTCATTAGAGACTGCAAGGATAGCTTGTGGTTCACTTTGAAGTATGTTTGTCTCCGGTTTGATATATTCTTTCTTTTTCATTTTTTTCTTTTGGGGGTAATATATTAAATGTGTAGTTTTTTTATTTGATGATGACTTTCATTGTCTTGTTACCTCGCTTCATGATGTTTATTCCTTGCTGCGGAGCGGTAAGTCGTCTGCCGTTCAAGTCGTAGTATTCCACATCGTCAGCATTGAGAGACGAGATTGGGTCGTCGATACCGGTTGCGGAATCATCTACGCGGATGGAGAGTTTTGCAGCACCGTTTGTCGTGCCGTCGAGCCATGAGCGGAACGGACCAACCATTATTGCCTCTGTCTCTGGCGAAGCCACTTTCAGCTTTGCCACGTCCCATAAGAGACTGTTGCGGATGATATATCCGTCGGTCACTTCCTTTGCATGGTAAGTGCCTTGGAAATTCAGTTCGTTTACAGCAATCGGCTGTATCGTCATGTTTAATGTAGCGTTATTTGCCGTAAAGGTCATTTCCTCCTGCTCTCCGTTTCGCTTAATCATACATGGTGTTCCGGCAGCCACTTCTCCATTGAGGCGGCTTAATACAAGTTCGTCTGTAGATATGCTTTCTATAGCATACAGGCTATATGGTTCGTTGCCGGTAAGCGTTAAAGAGTAAGGCAATACGAGGGTTCCCCATGTTGGGGTTATGGTGCGGCTGTAGGAGATATTGTTGACAGTGCCTGTTGCCAGGTCGCTTATGAAAGAGGCATCGTTGAGAATTACATCTTTCTGCTTTATATTATTGATGCCTTGTGGCAAAGACTGGAACTTAACACTCTTGATGCTTGTGACTCTATAAAATACATCAGTGCCTATCTTTTCCAATGTTGCAGGAAATGTAATTATTTGTGCTTTTAGTTTATTACAGTTGCTGAAAGCACCTTCTCCAATCGTTTTCAGATTGTCAGACAGAGTCAGCTTGCCATTGAATCCGACACAATTATTGAAAGCATACGTACCGATTTCTGTTACAGAGTTAGGGATGGTAAGATTACCCGTAAAGCCACAGTCGCTAAAAGCGCTGTTTCCTATCTTTGTCAGATTATTAGATAGCGTCAGACTGCCATTGAATCCACACATGTAAAAAGCTCTTTCGCCTATCTCTGTAACCGAGTTAGGGATGATGAGGAATCCAGAAAGCTCTTTATTGTAATAGAAAGCTTTTGTACCAATGTATGTAACAGTCCTTGGTATGCGTAGTAGCTCACCTTTCAGACCCTTATTGGAAAAGGCTTTATCGGGAATCTTTGTTATCGGACCGTCGCACTCTATCGTACACTCGCCATTCACTACACTATGCGACACGATTTTTGCACCGAAATCTATGTTATTGGCAAGGGTTGCAATCTTTCCGCTCTTGGTACGGTAAGAGAAAAAACCGTGTCCGCATCTTTGGCAGACATCATCCTTTAAAGAGTGACCGTTCTTGTCGCATGATGCTGTCTGACTGTACTTCTGGTCTTTTATGGCATTGCTGCCACAAACCATACACATTGGTAATGAAAGCAGCATGCAGAGAATGATGCTACGGATGTTCTGGACTTTTCTGATTTTCATAAATATCATATTTTTATTTAATTAGGTTTGGTAATAATATCATATCTTATTCACAATCGGATTGCGAGGTGTCCTGCTACCAGCAGACACACTGCTTGCTCCTAACATGCACATCAGGAATGAAAGCAAAACGTAGAGATATACTTTGCGTGGGTGTTTGAATTTGAATGTTTTCATAATAGTTATTTGATTTTATTTTATTCGATGTGGTGCAAATTTAAGGGAAGCACGAAACATCTCCAAAGTCTTACAGGCGTGAATAGACGTAAAAGATAGAAAAAAGAGGGGTAAAAAGGGGTAAAATGTCTAAAAAAGGAGCTACCTTTGTAGTGATAAAATAAATAAAGTTATGAAGATAACACTGAAAGAGCGTATAGCCACATTCCTTGATCAGCGCAGCCACAGCTGGCAGCAACGATTGTGTCTTATCACTTTTCTGATGCTCAGCCTGTCGGTTGTCTTGCTTGGTGTGCCTATGCACATCGTTGGATTGATAGGACGCAGCGACACTCCGCTGCATATAATATCGGCTCTGCTGTGGGTGGCAACGATTGTCGTGGTGGTATTGTATCTGTTGCGTCGCATGCCACTGAAGGCTGCCATATCCATATTCGGCATATTGGTGCAACTGACAGGAAGTGCCCGTATCGTATATATTACGGTGGAGCGTCCTGTGGGGTATGAAGATGCGGTATTGTTCAACCAGATAATTTCACTCGCTCTTATAATCTATCTCGTGTTGGCTGCCGTCCGACACATGCCTACAGTGATAGCCCTTATGAGCATAGGCACGATAGTCTTCGCTTATCTATACACAGACGGAGGAGTAAACCGCCAGATAGTGGTTGTATTCATCTTTGTGGAGATCTTCACATGTGTGCTTGGCGAGATGATAAGGCGTGGCATTCGAGGCATGCTGAAGGAGAATGCCGACTACAACTCTACGCTGAACAATTTGCTTGCCACCTTTCACATGACCAAGACGGAGTTGCTCGCCTACATACAATTAGGGCGCGGCGGTATGGCAGGCAAGGACATATCCGACTTCTTTGACCGTCTCGACGAGCGCACCGAAGCTAACCTTATCAGAGCTGTGGAGCATAGAGTGGCTCAGCGCAGGATGCAACATGCCGACATATCGGCTGTTATACCCACGCTGACACCCACTGAGAAGGAGGTGTGCAGGCTTATTATTGGCGGAAAGACGATTATCGAAATTGCCTCCATACTCAATAAAACACCCAACAATATCAGTACTGTGCGCATACATATCCGCAAGAAACTCGGACTTGCCACAAACGAAGACCTGAAGGATGCTTTGTTGAAGTCATTGAGAATGGGGGACAGTAGGAATATACTATAATATATATATATGTGTAAAAAAACTGAATCCACTGTCTGGAGTGGATTCAGTAGTATCTATCCTTTCTCCACGATTTCCTTTGCCCTTTCGAGGGCGAGATTGATATGGCTGCAGATGTTCTCCTTGCCCACGGAAGCGTAGAAGCCGGCCTTTTCGAGGGCGGCATGCACCGACGGGTTCACTCCCGAGAGCACCACCTGGATATTCTCCTTCCTGCTCATCTCGCAGAGGTTCGTCAGGTTGTGGATACCAGTAGAGTCGATGAACGGCACCTTCCTCATTCGTATCACGCGCACCTTTGGCCTGTCGCCGAAGGCTGCCATTATCTCCTCGAAACGGTTGCCGGCACCGAAGAAATACGGGCCGTTTATCTCATATACCTCCACGCCCTTGGGGATGGTGATATGCTCCAGGTTGCCCTTGATGATATCGCTCTCCTCGTTGATTTCGTCCATGATGACCTTCACGTCGGTCATCTCCGACACGCGCTTCATGAAAAGCAGACAGGCGATGATGAGGCCCACCTCGATAGCCACGGTGAGGTCGAAGATGATGGTGAGGAAGAAGGTGATGAGCAATACGCTGACGTCGCTCTTCGGATTCTTCATCAGTGCCAGGAAGGAGCGCCATCCGCACATGCCGTATGATACGATGACCAGCACTCCGGCAAGACAAGCCATCGGGATGTATTTGGCGAGCGGCATGAAGAACAGGAAGATGAGCAGCAGCACCACGGCATGGATTATTCCGGCGATGGGTGTCTTTCCGCCGTTGTTGATATTAGTCATCGTGCGGGCGATGGCTCCTGTGGCGGGTATTCCGCCGAATATCGGCGAGGCGAGGTTTGCCACGCCCTGCGCTATAAGCTCCGTGTTGGAGTTGTGGTGGTCGCCTATCACACCGTCTGCCACCGTAGCCGACAGCAGCGACTCGATGGCTCCGAGCACGGCGATGGTGAGCGCCGGTGCCACGAGGCTCTTTATTGTGTCCCAGGTCAGTTCCGGCATGTGGGCTTCGGGTATGGCGTTGCTCACGGAGAAGCGGTCGCCGATGGTCTCGATGGTCGTCACTCCGGCAAACTGCTTGAGCAGCAGCGCTGCCACGGTCATCACGATGATTGCCACGAGCGAGCCGGGTATCTTCTTGCTGAACTTGGGCGTAACGGCGATGATCACCACGCTGAGTATTCCCACGGCTGCACACCACCAGTCGATGGTGCCGAAGTTGCACAGGTAGCACCACCATTTCTCAATGAAGTCGCTCGGCACCTTGTCTATCGAGAGGCCGAAGAGGTCCTTTATCTGCGTGGTGAATATCGTCACGGCGATACCGCTCGTGAAACCCACCACGATGGGGTAGGGGATGAACTTGATTATCGTGCCGAGATGGAGCACTCCGAAGAGGATGAGGAAGGCTCCCGCCATGAGCGTGGCGATGGTGAGTCCCTCGAATCCGTACTGCTGTATGATGCCGTATATGATGATGATGAATGCGCCCGTGGGACCACCTATCTGCACCTTGCTACCTCCGAGCAGCGAGATGATGAATCCGGCCACGATTGCCGTGATGATGCCCTTCTCGGGTGTCACTCCCGAAGCGATGCCGAAGGCGATGGCGAGCGGCAGTGCCACGATTCCCACGATGATGCCGGCCATGAGGTCCGACATGAAAGTCTTCTTGTTGTAATTCCTAATTGCAGACACGAGCTGCGGTCTGAAATCCAGTTTGCTATCCATTTTTTAGTGTGTAGAAAATATGAAATATAAATTGTCCGTTTATGCAAACAAAAAAGGGCAGTTCTGCTTCTTGTTCGGCAGAACTGCCCGTATCACATATTGAATGATGGTGCAAAAGTAAGTAAAAATGTTGAGAGGACAAAATAAAAGTAGGTTAACCTCCGATAAAACCGTCCTCCCAGACTGATGTTACAGCTCCAGGTCGCCGTCGAAAATCTCGTGCCATGGCAGTCCCTGCTTGTTGAGCTGCTCCATGAATGGGTCCGGATCGAACTCCTCCACGTTCCATACGCCCGGACGGCGCCACAGTCCCTTGAAGAACATCATGGCTCCGATCATTGCCGGAACGCCCGTGGTGTAGCTCACTCCCTGCATGCCTGTCTCCTGGTATGCTGCCTGGTGGCTGCAGTTGTTGTATACGTAGTATGTCTTCTCCTTGCCGTCCTTGAGTCCGCGGATGCGGCAGCCGATGCTTGTCTCGCCGTCGTAGTTCTCGCCCAGGTCTTGAGGGTTAGGCAATACGGCCTTGAGGAACTGCAGCGGAACGATCTTCACCTTCACCTTCTTTTCCGGCTGGTCGGCCAACGGGGCCTCGTATTCAATCTCGTCGATGCGCGACATTCCGAGGTTCTGTATGCAGTCGAGATAGGTGAGATACTGCTGTCCGAAGGTCATCCAGAAGCGTGCGCGCTTGATGGTAGGATAGTTCTTCACGAGCGACTCGATTTCCTCGTGGTGCAGCAGATAGCTCTCCTTCGGACCTACGTTGGGGTATGTGAGCGGCTTGTGGATTTCCAGCGGCGCTGTCTCCACCCATTTGCCGTCCTCCCAGTAGAGACCCTTCTGGGTAATCTCGCGGATGTTGATTTCCGGGTTGAAGTTTGTGGCGAAAGCCTTGTGGTGGTTGCCTGCGTTGCAGTCCACGATGTCAAGATACTGGATTTCGTCGAAGTGGTGCTTTGCGGCGTATGCCGTGAAGATGCTCGTCACTCCCGGGTCGAAGCCGCATCCTAAGATGGCTGTCAGTCCGGCATCCTCAAAGCGCTTCTTGTAAGCCCACTGCCAGGAGTACTCGAAATGTGCCTCGTCCTTCGGCTCATAGTTGGCTGTGTCGAGATAGTTCACTCCGCAAGCCAGACAAGCCTCCATGATGGTGAGGTCCTGGTATGGCAGTGCGAGGTTCACGCAGAGCTCTGGCTTGTAGTCGTTGAAGAGAGCCTTGAGCTGCTCCACGTCGTCGGCGTCCACCTGAGCTGTCTTGATGTCGGGGTTGCCGATATACTCCTTGATCTTGTCGCACTTCGACTTTGTGCGGCTTGCAATCATGATGTCGGTGAAGACATCAGAATTCTTTGCAATCTTTACGGCAGCTACGGTGGCCACGCCTCCTGCGCCGATAATCAATACTTTTCCCATGTTCTGTTATTTTTTCTTCTTTTTTGTTTCCTTATTTAATCTCGTCTCCGCTGATGCCCAGGGCGCTCATGAGCGAATAGCCCAGGATTTCCTGCCTGAAGTTGCCTCCCTCCATCGGCTGCATGGCGAAGAGCGTTATGCGTTTGCCGTCGTCGTCGATGCGGTGCAGGGCGTGGCGCACCTTGGCGTATGCCTCCTCGTCGTCGGGGATTACCATCACGCGCTTCACCTCCTTCTGCGAGCAGGCTATCTGTGCGGCTTCGGCGATGAAGTCGCTCTTGCTCACGAGTTCCTCCACGGGGAATACGTTGATTGAAAATTCGCCGAGATGGTCCTTGAAGGCCTTCCCGTCGAGTTCCTCCCTGTATTTGGCGGGCGTGAAGTTCTCCAGCTCCGCCTTCTGCTTGTCGTGTATGAACACCACCTGCACGCTGTTTTCGCCTTCGCGCACTCCTCCGTCGAGCGCCACGCAGTCAATCCATCGTGCCATGTCGGCCTTCTTTATGCGCCTCATGAGCATCCGTTCGAAGTTCACCGTGAGGTCGAATGCCACCTTGTCTATAAAGTCGGCATCGGCGATAATCACGTTCTCGCTCCACTGTGCCGCATTAATCATCTCATTCATAGGTGCAAAGATAATGCAAAAATCCGATTAAGCGAGAGAAGTGATAATTTATTTTCACTTCCGAGCGTTAGGATTTTATTTAAATCGAAGACAATTCAAAACAAGCTGGCTTGTTTTTATTGTTGAGATGCAGCTTATCTTATCCAAAGATAATGCAAAAATCCGATTAAGCGAGAGAAGTGATGATTTATTTTCACTTCCGAGCGTTAGGATTTTATTTTCTCTTTTAGCTTCTCTTCTGTTTTGTAGTAACTCTTATCCTCGAAAAAGTGTGGAATTCACTCATTTTTATCATCGAAAAAGTGTAGTAATCGCTTAGTTTTATCATCGAAAAAGTGTGGTAATTGCTTAGTTTTATCATCGAAAAAGTGTATCTTTGCAGCCGGAACATCTAAAAAACAGGTATTTATGAAGAGAAAAATATATCAGCAGCTGTGTAAATGGAAAGAAAGTAAGGATAGAAAGCCCTTGATGTTGCTTGGTGCACGACAGGTTGGCAAGACCTGGATAATGCGACACTTTGGAAAACAAGAGTATAAGAAAGTGGCATATATCAACTGTGACGATGAACCAAGGATGAACAATCTGTTTGAACTTGACTATGACATTGACAGAATCCTGATTACCATGCAGGCTATAACAGGCATAAGGATAACTCCAGAAGACACTCTTATTATCATGGATGAGATACAAGAGATACCGAGAGGGCTCCATAGTCTGAAATATTTTTGCGAAAAGGCGCCTGAATATCATGTGATGGTGGCTGGCTCATTGCTCGGAGTCACTATCGGCAAGGGTGAATCTTTCCCTGTCGGCAAAGTTGATATCATGTATATGTATCCAATGGATTACGAAGAGTTTCTCTGTGCCACAGGCAATGAAGGATGGCTTGACATTCTACGCTCCAAAGACTGGACTTTAATAGAGATGATGATGTCTAAAATGGTAGAACTGTTGCGACAGTATTATTTTGTTGGCGGTATGCCGGGCGTTGTGGGGAAATTCGTAGAAAACAAAGACCTTCAGCAGGTACGTACATTGCAGAGGAACATTCTTGATGCTTACAGTCGTGACATATCCAAACACACCTCAGGAAGTGAATCTACAAGGATACGTCAGGTCCTGAGTTCTCTTCCTATGCAATTGGCAAAGGAAAACAAGAAATTCATTTATGGTGCCGTGCGCAAGGGGGGCAGGGCAAAGGACTTTGAAATTGCCATTCAATGGCTTGTAGATGCCGGTATCGTATACAAGGTAAACCGTATTAAGGAACCAAAGTTGCCGCTTGGTTTCTATGAGGATTTTGATGCCTTCAAGTTGTTTTTGCTTGACTGCGGTCTGTTGGCGTGCATGTCTGACGCCCCTTCCGACCAGATACTTGTAGGCAACAATGCCTTTACGGAATTTAAGGGGGCTTTCACCGAACAGTATGTGTTGCAGCAGTTAAAGGCTATTGGCCTGTCTCCTTACTATTGGAGCAACAGCAAGACTCCGGCTGAAATCGATTTCGTCGTCCAGAGCGGCAGTCGTATAATCCCGATAGAAGTTAAAGCGGAGGAGAATGTTCGTGCCCGTTCACTGTCGCAGTTCGTCAAGGATAATCCCGGTTTGAAAGGACTTCGCATATCAATGAAAGGATATGTAGAGCAAGACTGGATGGAAAACATTCCGCTTATTTGTGTGGAGTCATACTTTGAATAACAACAACCCGAATGTTTCTTATTTTGGCCATTGTAAAGACTTTCGAATAACGGTACCAGAAAAGTATAGCATCTTGGTACCGAAGGTTCAGCATAGGTATACCGATGGTTCAGCATAGGTATACCGATAGTCCAGCATAGGTATATCGTCAGTCCAGCATAGGTATACCGATGGTGCAGCAGCCTTGCACCAACAGTGCAGCGGCCTTGCACCAACAGTGCAGCATAGCTACACACCCGGTATACCGCTGCTTCACAGACCCGATTCATCGGCTTCCTGACGGGCGTGGCGCTTACAGTCGGGAAAGTGGGAGTAAGGACAAAACCAAGCAAGCCTTCTGACCGATTGGGAATAAAGCGGAAACCTGGCAGAATAAACAGATTAATGAAATGATAAATTGTAACATGTTTTCAGGAATATGTTGCTTATTTATAAATTAAATCCCTGGATATTTGTCTGTTTAACGATTTATTGCGTATATTTGCAAACACATTGTTAAACAAATTAATATAATTTGCCTATGAAGCTTCATTTTATCAAGAACCTGCTGCCGTTGCTGGCAGTTCTTCCCCTTTCCGTTCAGGCACAGAATGTTACGCCATTGCAGAAACGCACAATGACTCTTGACAGGAAAACGCACAACAAGAATATCGTGGCAGAGCGTATTCCCGCATCACGGGTTCCTCTGGCGCGTGTGGCGGAAGACAGAAAGAATGTCGGCGCGCGGCGCATGGCCATGGCGAAGACCGTGGTGCAGACGCCTTTCCTCGAGACTTTCGATTCGGGACTGGGCGATTTCTCCGTCATCGACGCCAACAACGACGGCAAGACATGGAGCTTCACCGACAAGGAGTCGTATGCCGGCAACCAGGGTGTGGCCTTCTACACATACCATAAGACGAACCAGGCCAACGATTGGCTCGTGACGCCCGGCATCAGGATGACAAAGGGCGTGGAATACGAGATTTCGTTTGAAACATGGTGCGCATCGACGAGCGACAAGGAGAGGATGGAGGTGAGATACGGCACTGACGCCACTGCCTCGGCACTGACGGAAGTGCTCGTGGACGGCTTCGACGTGGCGAAGAAATACGCCGACCGCATGACGGTGACAAAGAAATTCACCCCTGCGGCAACGGGCGACTATCATTTCGGCTTCCACGTGATGAGTGATCCGTGGAAATTCTATCTCTTCGTTGACAATGTGTCGGTAAAGACCGTGGCAAAGGCGAGTGCGCCGGCTGCCGTGACCGACGTGACGGCTACGCCTGGCGACAAGGGACAGCTGAAGGCCACCCTGAATTTCACCGCTCCGGCAAAAGACCAGGACGGCAACGCCCTCAGCGCCATCGACAGCATCCGCGTGACGAGGAAGGGCACAACCGTGAAGCTGATTGAAAACCCCGCTCCGGGCAGCAGACTGACCGTGACCGACGGGAACACGGAGCAGGGCAACAACAAGTATACCATCGTGGCATTCGCCAACGCCAATGAAGGTAAGGCGGCTACGGTGGATGTGTATACCGGACAGGACGTGGCGGATGCCGTGGACGTGAATACATCATATCTCCACGACGACCTGCCTTCGCTCACCGCCTCGTGGGCTCCAGTCTCCACCCGGGGCGCAAACGGAGGATATGTGGACCCGTCGCAGGTGAAATACGTCATCGCCCGGCTGATACAGAGCTACAACGGACCGGTGGCACTGCCCATCGACACTACAGATGTGGCGGCGACTGCCTATGACTTCAGGATAAATCCCGACGAGGGCGGGCAGACAATGGCCGACTATCTGATTGCTCCGCTCAACATTGCCGGCATCGGTGCCTTCAACTATATCGACGCCAGTGCCAAACTGATAGGCAAGCCATACGGACTGCCGTTTGACGAGAGTGTGGACAACGGCGGGCTTAATGGCACGCTGTGGTGGTATTCCCGTTCGTCGGCAGCGGCAGGAATGCCTGTCATCAGCCAGCAGAGCAGTACGCCGGTGCCAGGCAGCGGCTCCATAGGATGGAAGTCTGACGGTAAGGAAACAATGTCGTTCAATACCGGCAAGATAACCATCGGTGGCGCCGTAAACCCGGTATTGCGCTTTTCCGGAAAAGGAGCGCACGGCATGATATCGGCAATCGCACAGAAACAGAACGGCGAGAAGGTTACGCTCGGCAAAATAGACCTCAATGACAGTTGGCAGACCAAGGAACTGGCGCTCTCGGGCGTGAAGGATTCGCGCTACGTGGTGCTGCGCTTCCAGTTCAGCGACGACGTGGCGGGCGACTCCCTCTTCCTCGACGACATCCACGTGCTCGATGCTGTGGACAAAGACCTGCAGGTCATTGCGAAATGCAACGACAGGGTGAGGGCCGGCGAGGAATTGAAAATAGGTTTCTTCGTATATAATTCAGGACAGAAAGCAGCTTCCGGCTATAAGGTCGTTGCAAAATGGAACGATGAGATAATCCATGAAAGCTACGACGCTACTCTTGTCCCCGGCGAAGCGAAAGCCTATAGCCTGGGAGTAACGCCGGGTGTATTCAGTGAGCAACAGGGCAAGGTGTCTGTCAGCGTGGAATTTGCCGGCGACGAGAAACCCGACAACAACGATTGGGAAAAGTCTGTAAGCGTGGACCTGCCCAAATCCTCGCCCGTGGAAAAGCTCTCCGGCAGCAGCGACGGTTCTACGGTAGAACTGACATGGAAGGCTCCGACCAACCCTTCGGAGGAAATCACCGAAGACTTCGAGAGCTATGAGCCGTGGACCACAGACAACTTCTCGTCATGGATATGCTACAGCAACGACGAGGCGCTGCAGGGCGGACTCTTTTCCGACGTGATGCTCCCGCATGAGGGAGAAAGCTGCGCCTTCATACTGACGAATTTCCAGGATACCTACGAGGCAGGCGACACTTATCCCGGACATTCCGGCTACCAGTATCTGTCTACCTTCTACGGCGTTGACGAAAACGGTGACATAGCAGGCTCCGACAAATGGCTTATCAGTCCGCTGCTCTCCGGAATGGCGCAGACCGTGTCGTTCTATGCCAAGAGCGAGACGGCAAACGGCGTGTCATACGCCGAGAATCTGATAATGTCATACTCCACCGACTCCACGAACCCCGCCACATTCCGGAAAGCAGGTGAGGCAAAGGTGGAGACAGAGGGCGAATGGCAGAACTACAGCTTCAGCATCCCCGACGGTGCCCTCTACTTCGCCATTGAGCGCTTCGACCCCAACGGCGGCAGTCTGTGGCTCGGTCTTGACGATATCTCGTTCAGCATTGCCAGCGGCAGTCCTTTATCATATAATGTATATAAGGACCGCCTGCTATACAGGAACGTATCAACCACATCGTGCAGCATGCCTGCCGATGCCGGAAGCCACGAATATGCCGTGACGGCAGTGTATGCCTCGGGCGAATCAACCCCGGTAAGCATCAGCGTGGGTACAGACGGCATCCGCAGCATAGATGCATCCGCAACGGGCAAACCTACCTATTGGACCATCGACGGCCGACGTCTCACGGAACCTCTGCAGAGGGGCATCACGATAGTGAGGAACGGGAAAGCCATGAAAGTGGGCAAGTAGACGAGTTGTCCACTCGTCCACTTGTCAACTCCACAATTATTCCGTATATTTGCATCGTCGGAATACGGCAGGCATCATCATGCATGTGTCGGCAGGCATCATCATGCATGTAACAGCAATGTAATATCGCTGTAATACGTATGAAGAACGCTTGCCGTAACTTTGCCGGCGGATAATAGAAATATACAGAAGAAATGGAAACAAACAGTCATATCTTAGTGGTCGACGACGAACAGGACCTTTGTGAGATTCTCAAGTTCAACCTCGAAACCGAGGGTTACAATGTGGAAACGGCGAATTCAGCCGAGGAGGCACTGGAAATGGGAATAGAGAAATTCGACCTTCTGCTGCTCGACGTGATGATGGGCGGCATGTCGGGCTTCGCCCTCGCCAAAAGACTCAAGGAAAACCCCTTGACGGCAGGAATACCTATCATCTTCCTCACGGCGAAGGACACGGAAAACGACACCGTGACGGGATTCAACCTGGGGGCAGACGACTATATCTCCAAACCCTTCTCCATCAGGGAAGTGATGGTGAGGGTGCGCGCCGTGTTGCGCCGCACGAAGGAGAAGGAAGGCGTGCAGCCGAGCAACATCGTGTCGTATCAGGGACTGGTGCTGAATCTCGACAAAAAGAGCGTCAGCATCGACGGCGAGGACATTCCGTTCACCAAGACGGAGTTTGAAATCCTGCATCTGCTGCTCGACGAGCGCGGCAGGGTGTTCTCGCGCCAGGAACTCATCGACCGCATCTGGCCCAAGGACGTGCTCGTGCTCGACCGTACGGTGGACGTGAACATCACCCGACTGAGGAAGAAGATCGGCAGATTCTCCAAGTGTATCGTCACCCGACTGGGATTCGGATATTATTTCGACGCATAAAAGGGAGGACCGGGACTTATGGTAAGATCATCAGTAGGCACAAAACTGTATCTCGGTGTAATGGCGATTTTCCTGCTCTTCGCCGTTTCGTTTATCGTTTTCCAGCACGACAGGGAGAAACGATACAAGATTGACGTGCTCGACACGCGTCTGCAGGACTACAACGAGCGTATGGCGGAGGTTCTCGCCATGAACAGGAACATGACGGAGAAAGCCATCGACGCATACGTGAAGGATCACTATGAGCCGGACATGCGCGTGACCGTGATAGACATGAAGGGCCGCGTGATATTCGACAACAAATACAAGGACTACGCCAGACTGGAGAACCACCTTGGCAGAGACGAGGTGCGCCAGGCCCTGCGCCAGGGCTCCGGCTACGACATCGACCGCAAGAGCTCCACCATGGGACAGTCGTATTTCTACTCAGCCACAAGTTTCCCCCGCCAGCGCTTCATAATCAGGACCGCACTGCCATACAACGACAGTCTGGCGCGCACGCTGCGCACCGACCAACACTACGTATGGTTCGCTCTCATCGCCATGGTGCTGCTCACCGTGACGCTCTACCGCTTCACGCGGCGCCTCGGTATGAACGTGATGAAACTGCGCACCTTTGCCAGCCGCGCCGACCACAACGAGAGTCTCGAGACTGAAGACCTCATTGATTTCCCCGACGACGAACTGGGCGAGATTGCCGAGAAGATAATCAAGATATACAAGCGTCTGCAGCATACCAAGCGCGAACAGAGCATACTGAAGCGCCAGCTCACGCAGAACATCGCCCACGAGCTGAAGACTCCCGTGGCGAGCATACAGGGCTATCTGGAGACCATCCTCGACAACCCCAACATCAATGAGGAGATGAGGCACCAGTTCATGCAGCGCTGCTACGCTCAGGCACAGAGGCTCACGTCGCTGCTTCGCGACATATCTACGCTCAACCGTATGGATGACGCCTCCGACATGCTCACGGATTTCGATACCGTGGACATATCGCAGATTGTGGCCAACATACAGAAGGAGACAGCCCTGCAGATGGAGGAGAACAGCATGACGTTCGTGAACAAACTCCCCACAGGTATCATCGTGAAGGGCAACCACTCGCTCCTATACAGCGTGTTCCGCAATCTGACTGACAACGCCATCGCCTACGCCGGAACGGGCACCACGATAACGCTCAGCGCCAATGACGGGGAGGACGGCAAATGGCATTTCACGTTCAGCGACAATGGTGTGGGTGTGCCTTATGAGCACCTCGCCCGTATCTTCGAACGCTTCTACCGTGTGGACAAGGGCAGAAGCAGGAAGATGGGCGGCACGGGTCTCGGTCTTGCCATCGTCAAGAACGCCGTGCTCCTGCATGGCGGCGCAATCAGCGTCAAGAACGGCGAAACCTCCGGTCTTGTCTTCTCCTTCACACTGAGAAAATAAACAGATTGAAAGTCAATATTATTGAACTTTCGCAAGTTTGAAACTTGCTCTGGCAGTAGACAAGTAGACAAGATACGAGTAAATAAGGAAATTTGCTTTTCTTGAAAATCGTTGTTTGCAAGGCTTGAACCGGTAAGGCTAATCTCCTTGTCAACTCGTCAACTCGTTTACTGACAGCATGTCGAGGACATGCGAAACTTGAGTGTTAATAATTAGGGTGTCCTGTTCTATGTTCTCGTTTTTGATAACGTTTAAACGACTTAAAAAATTAAGAGTCAGCAAATTAAGCGTATAGCATAAGACGGATTATGGTGTGAGGGGAGAAAATTTGCCCTCACACTTACCCTCACACTTGAAACCCCGATAAACAGGGCGTTTCAGACGGAAAGTGAGGGTGTGAGGGTAAAAAAAGAAAAACTTTTTTTTTAGAAGTTGACGAGTTGACGAGATACGAGTAGACAAGGATTACTGATAATGTGTTGTAGGTTGTAAATATTAATAATGAGAACGGGTAAAGCCTTCTGAAAGGGAAAGGCTTTACCCGTTCTTTATTTCTGTAGGGTGTCTTTTTGTAGACTACTGCAATTGTAGTAATCCCGTCAGCGGACCATCTTTATTGTCTTTTCCGACCCGTCGCTGAATCTCACCCGTCGGATATACATTCCGCTCCTGGGGACAGTGTTGGAGCGGATGCCGTCGAGGGAGTAGTATTCGGTTGATACCACCTTGCTGTCGCTTTCCACAATACCGATGGAGGAGGGGATATCCTTCTTCAGACGGTAGACACCGGAGTTGAACACGGTGCAGTCGCACGGATCATCGGCATTGTATTTGCTGACGAATGCCACAACCTCCACGTCGCGCGGATTGATAGCCACCGACTTGGTGTATTGAGGTTCCCGGAAAAGCGACGACTCTATGGAGTCGGGCAGCGTGTAGGTGTATTTAGCCTGTGCCTTGTTGCCGTCCCATGTCAGTGCTTCGCCGAAGAGCGGCGTCACGCTGGCACGGTAAACGTGGCGGTGCTTGAATGTATCCGATGAATAGCCTGCCTGGTGATGGTGCAGAATGCTGTCCTGCACGATATACACCGTGAGGAGCGGCGAGAGACTCTGTGCGTCGAATACCTCGTCCTTCTCCACATCCACCGTGATTTCGAGTTTCCTTGTGGCGGCATCATACTGACAAGTGGGCGTCACACCAACGAAGGCAGGGCGCCCGGTCATGTATTTCAGAGCCGGAGCGAAGGTGTTGGCGTATGCCACGGACATCACGGGAGTACCCACCTTGCCCGACAGAATCTGCTTGCAGATGGGGTCGCTCAGGCGGTCGAGCATCGCTGCGGGTGCAAAGCTGCCATCCTCGCCATAGAACCACAACATTGTCTTGTCGTCTGGAGTGGAAAGGAAGTCGTAGTCGTAGCCCGCATGGTGGGTCACTTGTATCACGCTCTTGTCGTAGCCCTGTTCCATACACTGTTCTATGGTGTTGATGGCGCGCGGACAGTTGCCGCATTCCTCCGTGCTGAACTCTTCGAGCAGCACGTTGTGGAAATACTTCGTGTTCGTATCATCGTAGGTAGACATATATAAGGTGGCGCTGTTGTCGGCCGGATAACCGTCGCCGTCGGCGGAAACTTCGAGCGAAACGGGGATTCTCACGCCCTTCGCCACAGCGTCCGACGCTATCGCCAGCTTCACGGTGTCGCGCCAGAAGCTGCCTATCGTCTTATCCACGCTGCCCTCTGCAACGGTCTTATCCTGTATCTTGCATACATAGCGGTAGCCTTTAAGCACGGAGTTTGAGAAATTCTGCACGATGAAACGCGCATTGTATGTGTTGCCGAACTCCGTGATTTCGTCAAACGAGGTATTTGTCAGCGCAAGGTCCGCTGCCGGCACGTTGTCGCCTTCAATGACCAGTTCGATGCCGAGCGAACCGAGCTTGTCTCCGCTCTTGTCCGTCCATCCGCCGTCCTTGGCTATCCAGTAGCCGCCTTTGTCTGTGGGGCCAGCCACTGACATGCACTTCACTGTCAGTTCCTGCTTGAAGGAATAGCCCACGACGAGGTCTTCATTCCCACTGACCGTGCCCGCTTTGTCGAACAGTATCTCGCTCCATCCCGTCTGTGGCGCCGCCACCGGAGTGGAGTCGATGTCCTTGTCCGTGAGCGATGTCCTCACCCATCCGCACAGGTCGGTCATGCCCTCGGTTGTAATCAGTGCGATGCGCACTCCCTTTATCCTTGCGCCGGCATATTTGGCGAGCTGTTCCTTTGGTATTACCACTGCGGCAGAGATGGTGCCGTTGCCCGTCTTGCCGTATCCCTTCGTGCTTGTCTGCCCCTCGCAGGGACCGAAATGCAAAGTGGCAGCATGCGCTGCGCCTGAGGCCGAAGCCCAGAGGCACATGCATGCTGCTACTCTTGCGATACTCTTAATGAACTTTGTCATAAGCATATCATATTTTCCATTTTGATTATTTCATTACCTTGAATGTCTTGCCGCCCTTCTTCACGATATAGATGCCGTGCTGTGTCGGGGCGCTCATGCGCATTCCGTCGAGCGTGGTATACACCGGTTTGTCGCTGCAATCGGTATAGACGCCGCTGATGGCGGTAGCCTCAGGAGAGTACACCGTAATGGAGTTCGACTGCGGGCTTGTCGTCTTGCCGAAGCTTCCCGTGAGGTAGTATTCAAACTTGTCGTTGCCTGTGAACGGAACCTCCATCTTGTATGAAGTGGCGTCGTAGGGCAGGGTGACAACGTTGTGAGGCAGTGTGTAGCAGTCGTCCTTCTTCAGTGTGGCGGAGGATTTGAGGTTGTTGAATACCACCACGTCGCCGCCTTCTGCAGCATCGATTATCTGGAAGATGAGTCGGGAGTCTTTGCTTCCGCCGGTCACTTCCACGTCGAACTGGCTGCCTGCCTTTGAAATCTCAATTGTCTTTGCACCCTCGTTGAATGTAATCTTGTTGCCGGCGCCCAGTGTTCCGAACCCCACCTTCACCTGCGCATCGTCCACGAGTGTCATTGCTGTTCCGCTGATTCTTGCTTTGCCCTCGCCGATGGTGAAGTCGGCAACCGGACCGAACAGCGCTCCTGGCAGTCCGTAGCTCTCATACATATTCGTTATACCGAATCCGCCCGTGAAGCCTATGCCGAGCAGGGTAGACCATCCTGGAGTCTTGAACAGGTCGTCGAGGCTCACCGCGGTCTTCATGTCCTTTGACTGTATCGTTGCTTCCGGTGTTCCCATCTCGTATGGAATCTGCAAGAAGTCGTCGTCGATGTATGTCAGCGCTTCGCCGTCGGCTGTGGCGGTGTGGGTGCGTACGAAAGTCAGCTTGTAGTTGGCGGCATACTGCGAAGTTTCCCAGTTGGCTGTGAATCCGGATGTGGATACATCGGTGGCTGCCGTTGCCACGGGAGCGTCAATCTTGGCTACGCTCAGCTCTTGGGTCTTCTTTACCATGAACGACTTGTCGTTGCCGTTCATGGCTGTTACACATACCGTATATTTGTGCGAAGGGTTTACTGCGCATGATAGTTTTGCGGTATTCTCCGATACGGTTGCCGTGGCTGCTACGTTCTCGTTGCCTGTAGTGATTTCGCCCTGGAAGTCGTTGTCTATTAGCTCTACGTAGTATTGCGAAGCCCCATCTACAGCGTCCCAAGTGGCTGTAATCTCACCGCCGCCCGTAGCCTTGAACTGCAGGTTGGCGGGCTTTGACAGAGGATAAGTGAGCTTCTCTATCTTCAGATTGTCCACAAGCACCTTTCCCTGCCATCCGAAGAACATGACGGATGTGTATTGCACTCCGCCGTCGAGCACCAGTTCCAGGTCTTTCCATTCGGTGGTCATAGGCAGGGTGGCAGCCTGGATTATGCTTTTCTTATTCTTGTCGGGGTCATCGTTCATGATGAAATACTGCAATCCCTGGTCCTGGGCGTTGGGATTGGCGTTCTTCACCCTGAATGTCACCTTGAACACGCCGTCGTTGTCTCTCAGGTCGAGGGCTGGAGACATCAGGTAGCCAGGGCCTCCGTCGCCCACTTCGTCGAATCCGAGGAAAGCCTTTCCGCCGGCCTGGTAGGTGAGGAACGAGCCCCAACCCGGCTGTTTGGTGAAATTGTCCATGCTTTCAGCTATGTTCGTTGCGTCGGGAGCATCCTCCGAACCGGCTGTCAGCTTGGAGAAGTCCTCGTCGATTTTCGTCTCCGAAACGATGTTCCCGCTCTCAGCCTTCATTATACGGCAGGCATTGTTGTATGCCGCCAATACCTGCTCGGCCGTGAAATTCCTTCCTACTGGTGTTGCGAGGAATTCCTTCACTGCCTGTGGAAGCTCCTTCTTCTGGTTTACAATCTGTAGAGCTTGGTTGTTTGACTGCGGCAATACCATTGTGTTTCCTGTGGCCGCATTTGCTGTTGCAAGACTTAATGCAAATAGTGCGTAAAATAAGTTCCTTCTCATACGCCTTGTGTTTTAGTTTGTTTAACGAAGCGATTCCGATGTATCGCATATTTTCGATTTCCTTTGCAAAATTAATGAGTTGGTAGGAAAAATGCGAGAAAAGAAGATATTTATGGTTTCTGTTTTTGAAAAAAGAAACAAAATTATTACTTTTGTGGAACAAATTTGGCAGAATTATGGGTTTTAGATATTTTATTGTTATTGTTTCTCTTGTTTTTGCATCACTTTTGTGTAATGCAAAAGAATGCAAGGAAGCAATAAGACAGCTCGGAAAAGGCAAGGCGCTCTATGAAAACGAGCATTACATGGAGGCGACAGCATCCTTTATCAGTGCCATGAAAGAGGCGAAGGAGCAGGACGATGCGCAGACATACACGAAGGGACTCTACAATCTGGGCATGGTATACGTGAGGATGAACGACATGGAGCGCGCCCTCTATTATTTCGGAATGTGCTACGAAAGGGCGGATAATGCGGGCGACAAGGTGATGCAGGGAATGTGTGCTTCGTATCTGGCAACCAGCTATGCCTTTGCCATGAATCTCGATATGGCACGGAAATACTACCGTCTGCAGCAGCGGCTGCCACATGAAAGCGAGGACATGAAGCAGTATTATATATTGTATAACGGAGGTCTGATATGTTTTCTCGAAAAGAAAAACGACAGGGCGGAGAATCTGTTCCGCCTCGCGATAGAGTGTGTGAAGAAGCATCGGCTCGACATGAAATATCTTCAGTCGGTATACGGACTGATGGTGTATATCCAGATTCAGAAAAACAATACCGATGAGGCGCTGAGATGCTGCGAGGAATACCGGAGGTCGGCGCAGGTCAGCAACAGGAAACTGTGGAAGGAGACGTATTATGAGTTGCTTCGCGACGTATATAATGCGGCGGGCGACTCGATGAAGGGGAATATGTATCGGAGGATGGCGGATTCCGCGTTCAATGCGAGGATTGCAAAGCAGCAGATAAAGGATATCGACAACAGGATAGTGAAGTTTGAGGGGAAGACGAACCGGGACGACATAAGGGCGCTCAATACCACCGTATACAGACAGTGGCAGTTTATCATTGTCTGTGGGGCGTTTGTTGTGGTGTTGATAATACTGTTCGTCGTTATAGTGATGAAGAACAGGAGTCTGAAACGCGCATACCGTCTTGTGATAAGCAAGAACAGGGAACTTGTGATTGCAGCACAGGTGTCGCAGAAGATAAGGCAGCACGGAGGGGAACCCCCTGTCGGGGGCTGTCCTGCACATGCCGTGAAGTCGGAGAAAAAGGAAAAAACGGATATGGAAGGGGATTCCCAGGAGGCTACGCCAAGCGATATATTGCTCACGCAGGGGCAGATAGACGGAATATTGCAGAAGGTGACGGCGGTGATGGACGATGTGGACGTTATTTCGCGTAGCGACTTCACGCTTGTTGCCCTGGCGCAGATGATTGGTTCGAATACGCGCTACGTGTCGTGGGTGATAAACAATACATACCACAAGAACTTCAAGACCCTGCTCAATGAATACCGCATCAGGGAGGTGTGCCGCAGGATGGAGGACAAGACTAACTTCGGGCATCTCACTATCCAGGCTCTTTCAAACTCGCTCGGCTATAGTTCGCCGAGCAATTTCCTACGTGCCTTCAAAAATGTGAATGGCATGACTCCCTCAATGTACCAGAAGCTTATAAGCGAAAAGAAGATTGATGAAGCGGAGGGATAGAGTATCTTTCCCGGAATGTTTAACCCAAACGCCCTAATGACCGATTGGGGTTTAACGGTGAACCGGCAACAGATTATCTGTTGATACGATACCGGCAACGGATATCTGGAGATACGATAAAGGCGGAAAGACCAGAAGCATTTGCTCTGTTGGTCTTTCCGCCTTAGCTTTATATTATATGTATGCCGATTGGTTTACCTGTAGACTGTAAAGCTGTCGGCATGTGGAATCGGGGTTCCGTTTATAGTCCGATGACAGCCTTCTCCACCCAGTATACAGCGATACCGGCGATGTAGCCCACGAAAGCGATCCAAGAGATGCGCTTCATGTACCAGCCGAAGGAAATCTTCTCCAGACCCATTACGACAACACCTGCCGCAGAACCGATGATGAGCATCGAACCGCCCACGCCGGCACAGTAGGCAAGCAGCTGCCAGAAGATTCCGTCAACCGACATGTCGCCGCCGATGGCAGGGTCAACAGGATACATACCCATGCAGCCGGCAACCAGAGGAACGTTGTCCACGATGCTTGAGAGCACACCGATGATTCCGGTAACGAGATAGTGGTTGCCGTCGAACCATACGTTGAGACCCTGGCCGAGCTGTGTCAGCACGCCTACGGTCTCAAGACATGCCACGGCCATAAGGATTCCGAGGAAGAATAGGATGGTAGACATATCGATGCGCGAGAGCATGTTGGTGACGCGCTTCTGCATTCCGCCCTTCTCCGGTACGTTAGGCAAGCGGCTGTAGAACACCTCCGTAACGGTCCACAACAGACCCAGGATGAGCATGATGCCCACGAATGGAGGCAGATGGGTGATTGACTTGAAGATAGGTACGAAGATGAGTCCGCCCACACCTACGGCAAACACAATCTTGCGCTGCATGTCGGTGAAGTCGCCGCCAGACATTACGTCTCCCTTGGTCGGAGCCGGCAGCTCGCCCTTCAGCGAGAGCGAGAGGATGAATGCCGGGATCATCATCGAAACGAGCGACGGCAGTGTGATTTCCTTTATCACTCCGCCTGCCGTAATCACGCCCTTGTTCCAGAGCATGATGGTGGTTACGTCGCCGATCGGCGAGAACGCACCGCCGGAGTTGGCTGCTATCACCACGAGGGCTGCGTATATTATGCGGTCCTTGTGGTCGCTCACGAGTTTGCGCAGAATCATGATCATCACGATTGATGTGGTGAGGTTGTCGAGGATGGCCGAGAGGATGAAGGTCATGAACGCGATGCGCCATAGAAGCGCCCTCTTGCTCTTGGTCTTGAGCATGTCGCGCACGAAGTTGAAGCCTCCGTTCTGGTCCACCACCTCCACGATGGTCATTGCGCCCATGAGGAAGAAGAGCGTCGTGGCGGTGCTTCCGAGGTGATGCTCTATCGTCTCGCCTACTATTGCCCCTACTTTGTCGCCCACGGCTGCAGCGAGATACTGTCCCGGGTCGAACATGAAGATTGTCCAGCATCCTACGAACATCAACAGTGCTACTGCTGCCTTGTTTACCTTTGTCACGCTCTCCACGGCAATGAAGAAGTAGCCGATGATGAAGACCGCAACAATTAACATTGTTAAAGTTGTCATTATTCTTATTTGTTTTAGTTAGTATCCGTCAGAAAAAAATAATGTATTCATTGCTTGTTTCTTTTTTTTCGGTTGCAAAGTTAAAGATTTAAATTATAAGGAACAAACATTTTACCTATTTAATATTAATAGGGCTGTTCTGGAAAAGGTATTTGCTGAATGGTTCGGCCCTCTCGGGCGACACATTGACGCAATGGAGGCCGGACGGGAAATACAGTCCGGACAACACTTGCCTTTTAAGGTCTTCATCGTGTGTATTTTTATAAAAGTTATTAGATAGGTGGTTTTCAGGGCGCAAATATAGCAATTAAGTTTATTGCGGCAAAATATAATGATGATAATTTTACAATCTGTCATTTATTGCGTGTCAGTCTATGGGGGTTATTGCGGTTTACGTGCTTTTGATTATTGGTTTGATGCGGAGCCGCGTGCCGGAGACTTCCGGGCAAGACGGCTTTCTTGCGGGCATCTGGAAACGGAGAATATAGGGCTGGAAATGGCGCTTAAAGGTTGCCAGTCACGGCATAATTGTTAAATTCATGCTACAATATGCATATTCTTTTTACAAAACAGCTTGTTTCATAAACATTCTTTGTATATTTGTAGGGCAATTTATTAATTATTCTAAATCGACAAGTTTCATTTATGAAGAATCATCTAAAACATCTCCTTCTGATAGCAGTGCTTGCTATAGTAGGCACGGCTTCTGCTGTTGCGCAGTCAACGCTCAGAGGAAAGGTAGTTGACGCGGAGACAGGCGAGCCGCTCATCGGCGCCACGGTTTCCGTAGGTGGAATCAACGCAGCAACCGACATTGACGGTGTCTTTGTCGTGAAGGGCGTGAAGCCGGACGCACCGGTTTCAATCCAATACATCGGTTTCAAGACGAAGACCGTGAAGGCTTCTCCGCGCAGCCGCGGCGAGCTGGGCACCGTGAGGCTTGAGACCGACGGCAGAACCCTCAGTGATGTCATCGTGACTTCGCAGATTGCCGTTGCACGCAAGACTCCGGTTGCAGTGTCGTCAGTGCCAATGTCGTTCATTGAGGAGAAGATCGGAACACAGGAGTTCCCCGAAATCCTCAAGTCCACTCCGGGCGTACATGCCAACAAGGAGGGCGGTGGCTACGGTGACTCCGAAATCTACATGCGTGGCTTCGACAACACCAACATTGCCGTAATGGTAAACGGTGTGCCGATGAACGACATGGAGAACCAGAAAGTGTACTGGTCCAACTGGGCAGGTCTGACCGACGTGACCCGCACGATGCAGACACAGCGCGGACTCGGAGCGTCAAAGGTATCGGCTCCGTCAGTGGGTGGTACAATCAATATCATCACCAAGGGTCTCGACGCCAAGAAGGGCGGCTCTATATATTATGGTATGGGCAATGACAACATGAACAAGGTGATGTTCACTGTTTCCACCGGAATGTCGAAGAGCGGATGGGCAATGACCCTGCTCGGTTCCAAGACATGGGGCGACGGATATGCACAGGGCACGGACTTCAAGGGCTACACCTACTTCGTGAACATATCAAAGCGCATCAACGAGCAGCACCAGCTCTCGTTCACGGCATTCGGAGCTCCGCAGGAGCACTACCAGCGCAAGGGAGCCCTGACTCTCGCCGACTGGAAGATGACCGAGCAGGTGTGGGGCGTGCAGAACCACAAGTATAACTCTTCATACGGCTTCGACAAGAACGGACAGCGCAGGACCGCCGAATACAACGTCTACCACAAGCCTCAGCTGAGCCTGAACCACCAGTGGCAGATCAACGACAAATCTTCATTGAGCACCGTGCTCTACATGTCAATCGGACGCGGCTACGGCTACAGCGGACAAGGCAACAGCACATACGGATATTCATACACCGACTGGTATGGAGCGAACTACGGTACGCTGCAGACAAAATTCCGCAATGCCGACGGAACATTCAACTACGGAATGATCCAGGACATCAATGAGCAGAGCGAGCACGGGTCAATGCTCGTCATGGGCAAGCTGAAGAACTACCACAACTGGTACGGTCTCGTTTCTACATACAACACGAAGATAGGCAAGGACTTCGACTTCTACGGTGGTGTGGACTTCCGCGCATACAAGGGCGTCCATACCAATGAAATCCTTGACCTCTACAACGGTAAGTACTATATCGACTCTTCGCGCCAGAACGCAAAGGCAGTCAACAATGTGAACGCTTCAAATCCGGACTGGGTGAACGAGAAGCTCGGCGTGGGCGACGTGATGTACCGCGACTACGACGGACACGTAGTTCAGGAAGGCGCATTCTTCCAGACCGAATATACCAAGAGCGACCTCTCTGCATTCATCGCAGGTTCACTCTCAAACACATCATACTGGCGCTATGACCGCCTGTATTACGACAAGAAGCATGCCGAGTCAAAGACAAAGAGCTACATCGGCTTCACGGTGAAGGGCGGTGCGAACTATAACTTCAACGAGCACCACAACGTGTTCTTCAACGCAGGCTACATCAGCCGCGCCCCGATGTTCAACAATGTCTTCCTGACATACACGTCAAGCAACGTGACCAACCCCGACGCCAAGAACGAGAAGGTCCTCTCATTCGAGGTGGGCTACGGCTACCGTCTGAAGTGGCTGCAGGTTGACCTGAACGCCTACTGGACAAAGTGGATGGACAAGAGCATGGCAAAGCAGCTGTCTGTAGGTGCACAGCAGACCGACGGCTACATCAACATGGCCGGCCTTGACGCCCGCCATCAGGGTATCGAGCTTGAGGTGAAGGCAAGCCCGCTCTACTGGCTCGACCTCAACGGAATGTTCTCCATCGGCGACTGGCAGTGGGACAGCAACGCCAAGGGATATATCTATGACGCCAACGGACAGCCGCTCGACAAGGACGGAAACGTGGCAAGCGCCCCTCTGGCAGAAGACCACTACTTCGCAGGTATCGCACTGAAGGGCATCCGCGTGGGAGGTTCCGCACAGACCACAGCCGCCCTCGGAGCAACAGTGAAGATAGGCAAGCAGATACGTATCGGTGCCGACTGGACCCTCTACGCACGCAACTACGCTTACTATCAGGTAAGCTCAAGCAACCTGACCCCAGGAAAGACAACCACCGTTGCCGACCCATGGAAGGCTCCTACAGCAAGCCAGTTCGACCTCAACGCCTCTTACAAGTTCAAGCTTGCAGGTCTGAACGCCACGATTTCAGGAAACGTAAACAACCTCTTCGACTATCAGTATCTGGGCAAGGTGTGGAACCCACGTTCCGGTGCTGCCAACAAGGACAACATTTACGGATTCTATGCTTTCGGACGCACGTTCAGCACAAGACTGAAAGTTAATTTCTAATCACATCTATTATATATATAAGACATAAGATTATGAAAAAGATATATTTATTGTCGGCAGTAGCCCTTATGGGATTGGCTTCGTGCAACGACTTTGACGACCAGTTCGACCTCGCCAACCAGATTGGCGACAAGAAGCAAGTCACGATGGAGCTTACCGATGCCGACTATGCCTCAATATCGAACCTTGCGGCAAACAAGGCTCTCGCCGCCGAGCTCGACAAGAGCTTCACCGACGGTACGACACCTTACACCGACGCTCTGAAAGAACTCAAGAACACGAAGTATTTCAGCACGCTGATCACAGCCGACCAGTTCCTGCCGGCTTTCATCCAGGACAAATACCCTGAGGCTGACGTTGACTCCAAGTTCAAGGTTACATTCAATGAGTACTGCGGAAAGTCGGAATACCTCAGCGACTTCGACAAGCTGACGGGCGAAGTGACACTCTCCGCCGACGACTACAGCACGGCATGGGAAGGCAAGTCGACAGCCGCCTATCTCACTCCAGCCACGATGGGCAGGATGTCTGACGTGCTCGACGGAAGGCTTCCTGATGCAGAAGAGGGCGACATGATAGTGGTGAACTACGCCTACTCCGACTTTGAGCCTGCCGGCGGCGGCAGCAGCGACACCCCATCCGACGGCACAACGAAGATTTCCGACGTTATTGCCAATACAGACGGCGGCGAGTATGCCGTGAAGGGCATCGTATGCGCCACATACAGCCGCGGCTTCCTCATGACCGACAAGACGGGCTACATCCTTGTGTTCAAGGCGAGCGATGTGAAAATCGGAGACGAGGTGAAGGTGACCGGCACCACCACCAAGTACGGCGGACTGATGCAGTTCCCGAAGAAGGACACCGAACTCACTGTAGAGGTGACCAAGGCCGGCAAGGAGCCGAACTTCAAGCATCCTGCATACCATTATCTCGATGCTGCAGGATTCGAGGAGTACGTGAAGAATCCTAAGGTGGAATACGTGAGATATGCCGGCAAGCTCACCATCTCCGGCAACTACTACAACGTTGCCGTTAACGGAACAGAAATCCAGGGCAGCTTGGCCAACGTTCCTGAGGGAAAGGTGGATGCAAGCCTCAACGGTGCTTTCGTTATCGTTCATGGCTATGCCATCGGTGCCACAACAAGCAAGAGTGGCACAACATACCTCAACACAATGATACTCAGCGTGGAGAATGCCGCAAACTCCAACTCTGCCAAGGCAAGAGCAATGCGCGCCGCAGCAAACGGTGGAGCAAACAAGGCGGTAGTATATAAATATGTCGGCGGCAAGTGGAAGGTTTACTCTACCGACGGTGCAAAGGTAATCGCCGCACAGCCGGAGTGGTATTCCATGATCGGTGCAAACACCATTTCCAAGCCGAACGCATATCTGCCTACACTCCTGCAGCGCGAATATCCGTTTGCAGAGGACGGACAGAAGGTTGCCGTGGCATACCGCAAGGCTGCGTCTGCAATGGCTGTAAAGGAATACACCTTCACCGCTACAGACGGATGGGCGGAATCTAAGGAATACAAGAAGGAGACAACCACATTCTCCAAGTCGGCCAACGGCATCGAGGCACGCATCAGCGTCTACATGAACGAGACTCTGCTCGGCAACGAGGGCGGTTTCACTATCCACAACGTTGACCTCGGCGGACTCTCCTACGTATGGCAGAACACGACGGGCTACGGATGGAAGGCTTCTGCCTTCTTCAACAAGGTGAACACCGCTGCAGAGAGCTGGCTCGTTTCTCCTGCCTTCAACTTCAAGAAGGCCGTCAATCCTGAATTGGTATTCGATGAGGCTTTGAACTTCCTGGGCTCAGCCAACCGCAATGACTTCGTACAGGTGAAGGTTTCGGCTGATTTCGACGGCGAGAATGTTGCCGCTGCCACATGGGATGACCTCACCGTGACCAATGGTGCCGAAGGAACATCATGGACATTCTATACTGTCGACCCGATTTCTCTCGCACAGTACATTGGCAAGAACATCCATATCGCCTTCGTATACAAGAGCACTGCTGAAATCGCTCCTACATACGAGTTCAAGAACATCATCGTAAGGGAAAAGGAAGAGAACTAAATCGCTTCTCCTTTGACTGACAGATAAGATATGCAAAACAAGAAATGCGGTCCCGACAGCAGGGGCCGCATTTCTTGTCTTATTCAAGTTGCGTTTTTTCGGGTCGGATGGTTCAGCCATTTTGTCTCCAGACTTCTACACTTCCTCGAATTTGAGTTGAACTCCAAAACGTTCTGATGGCCGATTTGGGCTGAAACTTCCAGATAATCATAGCTTCGCTACTTAGTTTGGTAGCTTGAAAACGTAAAAAAACGACATTGTAAACAAAAGGGAAAAACGGTACCAAAAAAGTATACCGCCCTGATACCGATGGTTCAGCATAGCTATACTCGCAGTATACCGCTGCTATACTACCCGGAAAGCTATTGTCCTGTGACCTCAACTCTCACCTTTTTGCAATCTTGATTGTTTCCGCAAGTTTGATTACTTTCGCAAGTCTGCAACTTGCTCTGGCAATAGACATGCAGACAAGATACGGGTGACAAGGAATGATGAACTCTTAATCGGCGAAGCCGACAATTCTTCATTCTTCATTCTTCATTCTTCATT
>USSF01000016.1 GCA_900557405.1 uncultured Prevotella sp. | reverse complement strand
TCGCTTTGCAAGCAAAATCCCACTAAACCCTATAGGTTGCGGATTTGAGGATTATGAAAAAACTATTCTTTGCGATGGCATGTCTGCTTGGATTCATCGGCGCACAAGCACAGGAAATCGAGAATGCCGACATTGTAGTGCTCTCGAAAGTGACACTCGACTCTCTGAAAAGCCTGACGGAAACAGGCAACCAGACCTATTATTTCGATTCCAAATGCAAGGGAATCACTATGACAATGAACGGCCGCGACCCTAAGCGCGTGCTGCGTCAGGGATTCAAAGACGGTCTCAACTTCAAGAACAACACCTATTACACCATCAATCTGCCCGAAGGCGTGAGCATGTACGGAGTGCAGTTCGCAGGATTCTCGCTCGGCGACAACTGGTGTTACCTCCAGGCATACGGCGTTGACGAAAAGCATCTGGAATGGACTGAACCTATCGGCGACGGCGTGAAGGACAATGCCACCATCATCGAAAAGGCGAAATACCCTATGGATCCATGCGTATCTAACCTGGGAGCACCGGTGTACCACAACGCCGGCTACACGTTCGCTTCCATCGACTTCACCGACCTTGAATATACCGGAGCGTTCACATTCCGCTTCAGCGGCAACAACCAAGAACAGGCTCTGATCAGAGTGTTCACCACGAAGGCTGCATGGGACAACTATTCGGCACAGTGCGCAGCAATAAACTACGGAACCGAGGCAGGCATCAGCAATGCCACCGCAACTGCCGACAACGCTGCCGCCCCAATCTACAACCTCATGGGCCAGCGCATACAGAAGGGCAAAGGCATCTGCATACGCAACGGCAAGAAATTCGTAATGAAATAACAACAAGAACCTTAAATTCAGAAAAATATGTTTGCTAACAAGAAACGACTCTTTGCCACAGCGCTGATGTCAACGGCGCTGCTGACAGCAATGGCACAGCAGGCGGTGACCGGAAACGTGAAAGACACGAACGGCGACCCGCTCATCGGAGTTTCGGTATATGTAGACGGCAAGCCGGCTGCAGTGACCGACATTGACGGAAACTTCACTATCCCCGGACTGAAACCCACACAGAAAGTAAGGATGTCGTACCTCGGCTACGACGACGTGAACCTGCAGGGCGACCCCGGCAAGCTGCACAGCATAACGATGAAGACGAGCGACAAGGTGCTCGACGAAGTGATGGTGGTGGGCTACGGCACGATGAAGAAGAGCGACCTCACCGGTTCAATCAGTTCAGTGGGCACACAGAAGCTCAACGAGAAGGGTGCAACATCCGTCGTTGCCAACCTGCAAGGCTCGGTGCCGGGCGTGAACATCACACAGTCTACCGGCCGCACGGGAGGAGGATTCAACATAGAGATACGAGGCAAGAACTCCAACGACGCCAACCAGAGTCCGCTCTACGTGGTGGACGGAGTGATATGCAGCGACATCGACTTCCTGAATCCGCAGGACATAGAGCGTGTGGACATTCTGAAAGACGCTTCGAGCACTGCCATTTACGGTTCGCGCGCCACGGCAGGCGTAGTGATCGTGACCACCAAGAGCGGAAGCAACATTGCCAAGGGAGCACAGAAGCCGTCGATAACCTACGACGGATACTACGGCGTGAGCAAGGCATCACGCCTGCCCGACTTCATGAACGGCAATGAGTTCTACAAATACCGCTTCATGAAATTCCTGAACAAAGCCGGCGGCGACGCCAACGGCGGACAGCCGGTATGGGTGAACGATGACCTGGACCGCTGTCTGCTCAAGGACAACGTGAGCGGTGCCTACCGCATGACGGAACTGCTGCTGGCAGGCAAGACATACGACTGGAAAGACTTCGTGCTGCAGGACGGACAGCAGCAGAACCACTATCTCGCCATCAGCGGTTCGAACAACAAGACGAACTATCACGTGGGCTTCGGCTATACCGGCGAGAAGGGTATATACAAGAACGACAAGCAGGACAAGTTCACCATCAAGACGAGCGTGGACACCAAGGTGAACTCATGGCTGGCGGCAGGAGCAAGCGTGAACCTGGCGCGCATCGACAAGGATTTCGCGAGCGACGACGCCGTGAAGAACGCATTCAACGTGAACCCATTCATGCAGCCATACGACGCCGACGGAAACATCAACTACCGTCCGGGAAGCAAGGAGGCACTGAACACCGACATGTACCAGTTCTCAAACCAGATAAGCCCACTCATACTCATGCAGGACCAGAGGTCGAACAGACTGACCTGGACCGCACTGGGAAACATCTATCTCGAGGCAAAGCCAATGAAGGGCCTCTCGCTGAAAACCACCTTCTCGCCATCCTACTCGCACCAGCGCTACGGATTCTACCAGGGCACAGAAGCCGGCGAGACGCAGAACACGGCAAAGCGCTCCTACGACGAGGCTTTCTCTTACACATGGGACAACCAGGTGACCTACGACCGCATGTTCGGCGATGACCACCACCTCAACCTCATGGGACTCGTTTCCTACACCTACGCCAACACGGAGGCAGAGGCTCTCGTGTACAACAAGGTGATGGAAGGCACAAACTGGTGGAACATCGGCACGACCGACAAGGGATACGACTACAAGAACTCAAGCAGCAGCTACAGCGAGAACAAGCTGATGTCGTATGCCGTGCGTGCCAACTACACCTATCTCGGACGCTACCTCTTCACAGGAACGATGCGATGGGACGGAAGCTCACGCTTCAGAAGCGGCAACCGCTGGGGCATGTTCCCGTCGGCAGCTGTGGCATGGCGACTGTCGGAAGAGCCGTTCATGGTGAAGGCTAAAGACTGGCTGTCGAACCTGAAGCTGCGCCTCTCCTACGGTGTGACAGGAAACAACAGCGTGCTCGACTATGAAACGATGGCTGTGATGGGCACCTCCACATACTACCCCTTCGGCACGGCATACAGCCAGGGAGTGGCAATCGGTTCAATCGTTGACCCGGACCTGAAATGGGAGAAGTCGCACGAGGTGAACTTCGGTATCGACTTCGGCTTCCTGAACGAGCGCATACGCGGTTCGGTGGATATCTACAACAAGAAATCAACCGACCTGCTCTACAACAGAGACCTGCCGCTCGTGACTGCCGGTGCCACTGTGAGAACGAACGTGGGTTCAGTGAGAAACAGAGGTGTGGAGGTTTCGCTCACCACAACGAACATACAGACAAAGGACTGGAACTGGGAAACCACATTCACATTTGCACACAACAGCAACAAAGTGCTCGAAATCAACGGAACTGGAAACCTGCTCACTGGCACGACAAAGGGCAACCTCTTCATTGGCAAGCCATACGGAGTGCTCTACGACTATGAGTGGGACGGCATCGTGACGGACCGCGACATGGTGGTACCCGACAACGAGATTGCAAAGCTCAAGGGATTCGTACCGGGCGAAACCGTGAAGGAATATGCCTACTATAACAAATGCTACGGACTGGTGGAAGGCAACCCGATCATCGTGGACCGCAACGGCGACGGCAAATATGACGACAACGACAAGAAGACATACAACACCGACCCGAAATGGACGGGCAGCTTTACCAGCAACCTGTCATGGAAAGACTTCGACTTCTCGTTCTCGCTCTATGCCAAGCAGGGCAACAAGGTCTACTCAAACTTCTACCAGAGCTATCTGGGCATCAACGACCGAGGACGCAACAAGCTCGACATGGACTGGTACATCCCGGCAGGAACACTGCTGAGCTGCGACGGCGTGAACGCCGACGGCTCGTACATAAACCCGGTATACCAGGAAACGACACACTACGGCGACTATCCGTTCCCGAACAACGGATGCGGAAACGGCGGACTGGGAACAGCATACTGGCTCTCGCACACGAACTCCATCACCGACGGTTCGTTCGTGAAAGTGAAATACATCACACTGGGCTACTCGCTGCCGAAGAGCTGGCTCTCGAAGATCGGCTGCCAGAAGTTCAGAATATATTGCACCGTGACGAACCCGTTCGTATTCACCAAGTATAAGGGATATGACCCGGAGTGGGCAAGCGCCGACCTCGAGAACGACGGACCGAGCACAACCACATGGCAGTTCGGAGCAAGCATAAAGTTCTAAAAGTTTAACCATACAAACAATGACAATTCTTATGAAAAATTATATCCATTCCACCCTCATTGCAGCTCTGGCAGGAGCAGCAGTCCTCACGGGATGCAGTCTGGACGTGGAAAACAAATCAAACGTGGATGCAAAAAAGCACCTGGAAAAACTGGAGGCTGTAGAGGCCCTCAGAGTGTCGATGTATGCCACGATAAAGCCGATAGTAAACGAAACGGCACTGACAGAATGGGGCACAGACCTGTATACGACAACAAAGTCGACAACCGTGAACGACTATCAGGGCTACAAATTCACACCGGAGGATGCCGACGTGGCAGACTACTACAAGAGCTGCTACGACCTGATACTGCACGCCAACGAGCTGCTCGCATACTGTCAGGGCAACACGAAGTATGAGGCAGAAGCGAAATTCATGCGCTGCCTCGGCTACTACCAGCTCACACAGCAGTTCGGCTCGGTGCCGTATGTGGACTACTACATCAACAGTTCGGAAGACAACTATCCGCGCACACCGCTCAAGGACATATACGACAAGACGATAGCAGAGCTGGAAGGAATAAAAGACTGTGCGGAACTGCCCGACAACGACCACAACGGCAATGTAAGCCGCCGTGCCGTGAAAGCCCTGCTCGCAAAGGTTTGCCTCGCAGCAGGATGGGACATCGACACGAAGCTTGAAGACGCTGCACACGGAACATACAGCGTGGAAGGAAAATCATACTTTGAGAAAGCTGCACAGTATGCAAAGGAGACAATCGCCGGACAGACACTCACCATGTCGTTCGAAGACAAATGGTCGCCGAAGAACGAGGGCAACGCCGAGGAGATTTTCTCAGTGCAGTACGACCGCGCCGGCTATCCGGGCGACGTGCTGACGGGAGGAAACAGCCGCCAAAACACATACGGCAGCGAATACGGCAACGTGACCTTCGGCGGACTGAAGAACTGCGACGCCAACCTCGCACCGTCGCTGAAGAGCCTATACCTGTTCGACAAGGGCGACGACCGCTTCGACGGCACGTTCATGACCACCATCTACAACTACACACCGGGACAGTGGCTCACGACAGGCTACTACGCCTACTACAACGCCACCGAAGAAGCAAAGGCAAAGATGCAGATAGCATTCAAATACTTCCCATACTGGACAGACCGCTCAGAAATAGACCAATACATAGCCGAAAACAAGATGCGATTCATCAAAGGCAACAACCCGAACCTCGGACACGTGGCACTGCTCAAGAAGGGCGACATGGCTTTCTGGTGGTTCAACGAGGAGGGAGGCATCGACAAAATCGACGTGAGAGACTACGACGACTACAAGAGAGTGAACGCCGGTTCTGTACCGCCGGTGAAGAAGTTCGACGATCCGAATACCGACATGGTGAACTCCGGAAACTGCGACTACCGCGACATTCCGGTGTTCCATCTGAGCGACATCTATCTCGTTGCAGCAGAAGCATACTATATGCTGGGTGACGAGGTGACGGCACTGGATTACGTGAACGCCGTGCGCGACAGAGCACACGCCAAGCATCTGAACTCACTCGCCGACTACGCACCGAACTACGAGCGCCAGGCTTCGTTCGGAACACTGACGATGCTCGACCTCATACTCGACGAGCGCGCACGCGAACTGTACGCCGAGACCACACGATGGGTTGACCTGCGCCGCACGCGCCAGCTTGTGCGCTACTGCATTGCCTACAACGACGGCATATCATCAGCGGAGCAGATGGCAAACACACGCGGAGAGATAAAATGGCTGCGTCCGATACCGGCAAAGGAAATCGAGACAAACACGGCACTGACATCTGCCGACCAGAACCCTGGATACTAATCTTCAAAAAGAAAAGAAAATGAAAAAGACATTATATATGTTTCTGAGCGCACTGCTGGCAGTGACACTACTTGCAGGATGCAGCGATGACAACGACGAAACGACATTCAGCAACACTGCAGCAAACGATGCAGCAGGAGTGTATGAAGGCACATACTACCGCACAAGGCAGGGAGTGGAAAACGCCGAAACGGAAGAAGCGAAAGGGACAATGACCATGACGGCAGCCGGAGACTATACGGCAGACATCAACTTCAAATGCGTAGAATGGGAAGTGAACAGCAGCTGTATTGCAAACGTATCGCACAGCAACAGTGGATTCGCATTCTCGAACCACAACAATGCGAACGCTCTCGGCTCTGCATTCCTCGGAAGAGTGGACAGCAACAAGAATGTGGAAACACACCTGACGCTGTCGATAATAACAGGGCGCGGAGTGAAGAAATACTCTGTCGTGTTCAAAGGAACAAAGGTGAACGGCTCAGACAGCAGCAAACAATAGCCACGCGTCTGGACAAAACCTGATATGCATATATAAATAAGGTGTTCGGACTTATGCTCCGGGCACCTTATTTTCAATAAAAAAAAACAAATCATCACTTTATAATGACAGGCATAAAATACAAGACAGCGCTGATGCCGCTGCTGCTTACAGCTCTCTTGACCACGACACCGGCAATACATACCGATGCGGCAAAAAACAGGAAAGCAACGACGGCGAAAGCGGAAGGGACAAAGGCGGTGAAGCTACTCACGGAGAACATGAAGGCTCCCCTGGGACTCGGTACGAGAACCCCACGATTCTCATGGCAGATACAGAGCGGGAAAAATTCTACAATACAGACGGCATACAGAATTCTCGTGGCATCAAGCCGCGAAATGCTTGCCGAAGGGAAGGCTGACTTGTGGGACTCCGGCACTGTAAGTTCAAACGAACAGCTATGGATTCCGTATAGCGGAGCGAAGCTGAAGGACAACCAGCGCGCCTACTGGACCGTGAGGGTAACGACAAACAACGGAAACTCCGAATGGGCTGAGCCGCAGCTATTCTCAACAGGAATAATCGGCGAAGAACACTGGAGCGGAAGATGGATTGGAATAGACGAGCTCGACAAGGGCGAGAGCATGGGGTTCAAGACACGCGTGAACGCCAGATACCTGCGCACGGAAATAGAACTGGAACACGGAAAAAAAATCAAGCAGGCAACGGCTTATGTGGCGGCACTCGGACTGTACGAACTGTATGTGAACGCACAGAGACAAGGCACCGACGTGCTCGCGCCGCAACAGACAGACACGAGGGAGTCTGTCATATACAACACGCTCGACATTACAAATTCGCTCGCAAAGACGGAAAAGCAAGGAAAGGCGTGCGTGGGCATAATACTGGGAAACGGAAGAACGGTGCCGATGAGATACGACAAGCACTGGAAAACACCGTTCATGGGATTTCCGAAATGCCGCGTAATGATTGTAGTGGAATATGACGACGGCTCAAGCCGCACATTCAGTTCGTCGGAGAAATGGAAGGCGACAACGGCAGGACCGATACGCTCGAACAACGAATACGACGGAGAGGTGTATGACGCAAGGATGGAACTCGGCAACTGGAGCTACCCGGGCTACGACGACTCGGCATGGCGCAACGCCGACAGGGCTTCAATCCCCACGGGAGAGCTACGCGGACAGCCGGCACCGAACATGAAGATTCTTTCAAGACTCAAGCCGCAAAGCATAAAACGGACAGGGCGCGGAACATTCATCGTGGACTTCGGACAGAACATGGCCGGATGGGTGCAGATGAAGATGCGCGGCAATAGCGGCGACACGATAAAGATAAAATATGCCGAAAAGCTGGACGACAACGGCGAGCTGTTCATCGCCAACCTGCGCGATGCCGAGACGGAAGACAAATATGTATGCTCCGGCAACGAGAAAGACAGAGCATGGCACCCTACCTTTGTATACCACGGATTCAGATTCGTGGAGATTAAAGGTGCGGAATCGGTTGCCGCCACGGACGTGGAGGCACAGGTGGTGGCAGACGAGATGGAGAGCATTGGCTCATTCCATACAAACAACGACATCCTGAACGGCGTATACAAGAACGCATGGTGGGGGATTCTGTCGAACTATAAGGGATTCCCGACCGACTGTCCGCAGCGCAACGAACGCCAACCGTGGCTGGGCGACAGGGTGATGGGCTGCCTGGGGGAATCATTCCTGTTCAACAACGAGAGGCTATACACGAAATGGATGCGAGACATCTGTGAGTCGCAGAGGAGCGACGGAGTACTGTGCGACGTGTCGCCGGCATACTGGTCATACTACAACGACGACATAACGTGGCCGTCGGCTCTGCCCTTCGGATGCGATATGCTCTACACTCAATTCGGCAACAGCGAGGCTGCCATTGCATCCTACCCTGCTTTGAAGAAATGGGCGGGACACGTGGTTGACGAATACATGAAAGACGGAATCATAGAGAAGGACAAATACGGCGACTGGTGTGTGCCGCCCGAAGACCTCGCGCTGATACACTCCAAGGACCCGGCAAGGCAAACCGACGGAAGACTTATCTCTACGGCATACATGATTAGGAACATGAGGCTGATGCAGAAATTCGCACGCATAGCCAAGCAGGAGGGCGACGTACCTTACTACAGCGAATTGGAAAAAAGAATGACAGAGGCTTTCAACAGAAAATTCCTTTTCGTGAAGCGCGGCACTTCAGTACGGCACGACCATGTGCTGTATCCGGACAGTGTGTTCTACGGCAACAATACGGCAACGGCAAACCTGCTGCCGCTGGCACTGGGCATTGTGCCGGATAGCTGCAAGGAGGATGTGGTGAGAAACGTGGTGGCAAACATTATGACGGCAAACAAGGGGCATGTACCATGCGGAGTGATCGGAATATCATGGCTCATGCGCGGACTGTCGGAAAACGGCTTTGCGGATGTGGCCTATATGCTGGCAACCAACGATACGTATCCTTCATGGGGATATATGCTCAGGCATGGTGCCACCACGATATGGGAACTATGGAACGGCGACAAGGCGAACCCATGGATGAACTCTGGAAACCACGTGATGCTGCTGGGCGACCTGCTGCCGTGGTGCTACGAGAACCTGGGCGGCATAAAGAATGCCAAAGGATCTGCCGGATACAGGAATACGGTGATGAAGCCGAACTTCGAGATTGAAGAGCTCGACAGCGTTGACGTGAGCTACGAAACACCTTACGGCCGTATCAAATCGGCATGGAACAAGGACCTGGAGACGCTGCACTGGAACATAGAGGTGCCGGTGGGAATAACAGCGGAGGTATGTCTGCCTAACGGCGAGACTAAAACCGTAGGCTCTGGCAAATACACATTCGACTGCAAATACAGCTTTGCCGACAAGAGGGTGATAAAGGATGAGTTCGTATACAAGCAGACTGACTTTCCGCAATGCCACGCATCGTCAATAGTGGAACTCGACAACGGCGACCTCGTTGCCACATACTTCGGGGGAACTAAGGAACGGAACCCGGATGTATGTATATGGGTGAACCGCAAGCCCAAAGGCAGCGACAAATGGAGCGAGCCGCAGCTCGTGGCTGACGGTGTGTTCAAGCTCGGCACGGAAGAAGCACGGATAGCAAGAATGGACACCACGTGTGCGAAAGCTGAGACTGGACCTATCGTCGGAGTGAACAAGACGTGGGCAGAATCGAAAAAGGACTCTATCCCGACCGGACTCTACCGCAAGGCATGCTGGAACCCTGTGCTGTTCGAAATGCCGAACAAGGAACTGTGGCTATTCTTCAAAATCGGATGGGTGATGAACGACTGGACCGGATGGGTAGTGAAGAGCAAGGACGGAGGAAAGACTTGGTCGAAGAAGGAACCGCTGCCGGAAGGTTTTCAGGGACCGATAAAAAACAAACCGGTGGTTGTGGGCGAACGACTGATATGTCCGTCGAGCACGGAAAACGAGGGCGGATGGAAGTTCCATTTCGAAATAATGGATCTGAATACCGGAAAATGGAAATATGTGGGACCGATAGAACGCGAAATGCGCCCGCTTACTGTGGATATGAATCCCGACGGCACGCTGATAACAGACGACACCATAGAGCACAAGCTCAACCCGATATACTGCATACAGCCATCGATACTGAAACTGAAAGACGGCAGACTGCAGGCTATAGGAAGGACTAAGAACGGCAGGCTTGCATCCACATGGAGCAGCGACAACGGCGACACGTGGTCGAAGGTGACGCTGATTGACGTGCCGAACAATCAGTCGGGCACAGACGCGCTGACTATGAGCAACGGTAAACACGTGCTCATATACAACGACTTCGCGACAATCCCCGGCACGCCGAAGGGTCCAAGAAATCCTGTATCGATAGCCGTTTCTGACGACGGATTGAAATGGGAGCACATCATAACGCTTGAGGACAGTCCGATTGGCGACTACTCTTATCCTGCCATCATACAGGCAAAAGACGGAACTCTACACTGTGTCTACACATGGCGGAGATTCCGCATCGTGCACAAACAAATCGATCTGAACAGATAACGGAATCGTCATTGTTCTAAGGAACAAGAAAAGCACTATAAAAAAGGACAGTCATAAAAACAACTTGAGAAAACATCAGGCCGTTTTATGACTGTCCTTTTATAATTTCCCCGTTACTGGTGATGATGAGCATCTCATCAATGTTCAAAAAAAACGTATTTCCTCATTCTAAGATTATTGACAAGAAAAATTTAATTAATGAATAATTCGGGTCTTCTGAATTAATATTGCTCCCCCGATATAATTTTCCTGTTTTTATCGTTTTTTTTTTAGTTTTTTATTACCTTTGCCTAAGATAGGTTGCATTTCGGCAATTGAAGCAAGCTTCATTGCAGTCGGTTTGCAGAATCTTTGCAGAGATAATAACATAGATAATACTTTGAATAGCAATAATATGGTTAATTTCATTCTTCGCTTGTTTATGGCGATGCTGCTTTTTGCTTCAACATGCACAGAGGCAGTGTCGGCATCATATACGCAATACTCCGCACTTGCCCAGAAATACGACAAGATGTCGAGCGAACAGATTATGGCAGCAGCGGAAAAGCATGAGGAGGCGGAAGATAACGAGAGGGCAATCGTGCTCTATACCATTGTAACCAACAGATTCAGCAACAATCTCTCTGAGAGCGAAAAGCAGAAATGTATCCTCGCTTACGTTAAGTTGGGTATACTGTATGTCAAGATAGGCAGCTACATCAAGGCGCTCGACTCCGAAATAGAAGGAATAAAGAAAGCCAAGCTGTGCAAGGACAAGAAATACAACTCGCAGCTATACAATGTGATAGGTAATATATATTCGTATTACTTTGACTATGAAAAGGCTATAAACTACTACAAGAAGGGGTATGCATACTGTTCCAGATACCCCGACAAGGAAACAGAATTCAAGATACTCTCAAACCTCACTAACCTTAATATTATTACAGACCATATAAGCGAGGCAAAGAAATACCACAGGAAGGCGGAAGCTATCAGAGACCTGAAGAATCCTCAGCATACTTATCTGAGCAACTACGCGAAGGGACTCATAGAGATGAAGGAGGGAAAATACAAGGATGTTGTCAAGAGATTCAAATTCCTTGCCTCTTTCGCCATAAAGAACGATCTGGACGCCCAGGCAATCTGCTTTGCATATCAGAAGATATATGTGGCATACATGAAACTGGACGAGCAGGACTCCGTGGTAAAATACCTGAGAATCTGTTATGATGAGGCGAACAAGAGGAATGTGTTGTTCCGCTTCATCGGTACGCCAAGGCAGCTCGCTGAAATATGCGAGAAAAACGGTGATATCAAGAGCGCCAACAAGTATAGAGCTATTTACATCAATATAAAGGACTCCATGCAGAATATCAGGCAGTTCGACATTGCGAAGAACAAGCTCTTCCTGCATGAAGTGGAGGAAACCACAAAGGAGCTGGACACGTTGCACAAGAGCGAGGAGGAAAACACGCGTACCATACGTATCCAATGGGTCATTATGGGCGGAATATTCCTGTTCATGGTGTGTATCGCCGTATTGCTTGTCATCGTCAGCCGCCAGAAGAAGCAGTTGAACGAAAGTTATCACAGTCTGTTCCGTCAGAACAAGGACAATCTGGAGATGCAGAAGAGACTGGAGAGACGGTATAAGGAAACTTCGGCGGAACTTGAAAAAAAGAACAGGCTGATAGACGAACTGCAGGCCAGGCATGACGGACACAGCGAGGCAAAGACGGAGCAGGCGGCGAATGACACGTCGGAGAAGTACCAGTCGAGCAACCTCAATGAGGAAGGACGGAAAATCATAGAGCGCAGAATAGAGAAGGTCATGGAGGAGACCACGGAATTCTGCAGCATGGACTTCTCGCTCGACAGACTTGCGGAGCTTGTTGGCTCGAACAGCAAATACGTGTCCCAGGTGATAAACGATTCCTTCAAGAAAAACTACAATGCCTTCGTTAATTCATATCGTATCCAGATGGCACGCGAGAGACTTATCGATGTGGAGAAATATGGCAACTATACGATTAAGGGAATAGCCGAAAGCGTGGGTTTCAAGTCGCCCACGACTTTCATAAATGTGTTCAAAAAGACCGTCGGTCTCACCCCTTCGATGTATCAGAACATGGCGAAGAACGACATGAAAAACTCATAAAGCACTTCTTCGATTCATTTGTTTTCCCTATTGTTTTCGGGGCTTTCCGTTACAAATTCAAGAATTTGGAACGCCCCGAACCATTATTATATTAATTTCTCAGATTCTGTCTTTATCTTTGTGGCGTGCCAAGAGCATGTTCGTTTTGGGTATTTTTTACACGCAAACGCATCACGGGCTCATGGCGCGGTAGGCTATGGATTGCTCTTGATTCTGTACGCCTGTGTGATATAAATGCAATTCTAAATTTTTCAAGTTTAATTACTATGATGAAAAAATTACTACTTTGTGCATCTTTCCTGCTTGGTATGTACTGTACCAGTGTCAGTGCCCAGAGCATAGAGAAGATCCAAGATCAAACACATACCACAAAGACAGCAAACGCTGACGACGGCATCATCCGGGTAGGAGGCTTCGCCAAATCGGCATTTGCCCCGGCGGCTCCGGCGGCAAAATCCAGTATTCAAATCAAGGACAACGAACTCTGGTGGGGATACTACAGCGGTAAATATTCATTCGATCCTGAAGACATGAGAAGATGGGGAGTCGGTGGAAACGAAGGTGAAACAAGAACTTATTCCTGCTGTATCAGACTGAAGCCGGAGAGCGAATATTACAAGAAGGGACAGACCATCGAAGGAATCAAGTTCGCTCTGGTTGATACGAGAAATATAGACAAGCTCCAGGTGTTTATCACATCAGAACTGCCGGAAGGCGTGGACATGAGCGGAAGCGATATCTGCATACAGGATGTGGATGTGTCCACTCTTACATCCTTTTTGACAACTCCTGAGGATTGCTCCAATGAAGTAAGGTTCAACAAACCATACAAGATGGGAGACAAGGATGTGTATGTAGGCTTTTCTTTCCATCTGAAAAACGTGACGACTCATTATGATCAGTCTCCAATTATTTTGGAAAAATATCCAGCTAATATCCTTGGTTATGAAAATGCGTTCATCAGGAGGACTGATGTGAATAGTTATTGGAGAGAAGATACGGAAAATTTCGGAATCCTCCCGATGAAGGTTCTGCTTAGCGGAGACAATTTCATACAGAATGCTTTGAAGACGGAAAACGGCTTCCTTGATGTCGCATTGACTAAAGAGGCCAAGACCTTTGTTCCTCTCACTCTGACCAATATGGGTGTGAAAGGCGTGAAGAACTTCAAATATGAAGTGACAATGGATGGCAAGACGGAAGAGAAAACCGTAGAACTGGAGAACCCGATTGCTGAGGTCGGAGGCAAGTTCATATATGTATTCCCGGTAGTCGCTTCCGGCAAGAGTGGGGTCTTCAATACTGAAATCAAAATCAGCGAGGTGAACGGTGTTGCCAATGAGGCTGCCGTTACAAAGGCAACGGGCGATGCCATTGTGGTAGAGAATGCTGCTAATCGTAAAGTATTTGTAGAAGACTTCACTGCAACTTGGGCAAGAGGATACGGCTGGAGCTATGTGAACAAGCTGAAGCTGAGAGAGAAATACGGCGACAAGGTGGTGATTGCCAGCATACATAATGGTGCAGACCCGATGGCTGCAAGAGACTATGCCCTCTATATCTATGACAACAACATGGAATACATGCCTACGGTAGACCTTGACCGTACTGTGCTTGATGTGTATCCTTATCTGGGAAGCAACAACAAGGCATTCGGATTCGCAACGGATCTGGAGAAGGCATTGGGAATGATTTCCGTAGGTTCGGTAGATGTAAATGCCAGCCTGAGCGACGACAAGAACTCTGTAAACCTTGATACAAAGGTAAAATTCGAGTTCACAGGCGAGAAAGACAACTACGCCTTGTATTATCTGCTGACAGAAGACGGTATGTCGGACCCGACATGGATTCAGACCAATGGCATGGGCGAATATGCAGGCAAGGGACTTGAAGATGTGGAACCGCTGCTCGGCCAGTTCATCAATGGCGACGATGAGCTTACCGACCTCGTATATGACGATGTGGTGATTGCTGCGAAGGGCGTCACCAATGATATGAATGAGTCTATCTCATCAACAATCAAGCAGGGTGAGGTCCAGACAAAGAAATACACGTTCGACCTGACCAAGTATCCTATAATCCAGGACAAGACAAAGCTGAATGCCTGCGCCGTTATCATCGACACCAAGAGCGGCAAGGTAATCAACGCCAGCCGGTGCAAGGTTCTTCTCCCGGGCGTAAACGCCATCAGCGGCAACACTGCAGCTGGCGGTACCGTAGAAGTGGAGCGCTATACAATCGACGGCACTATGGTGCAGACTCCGGTCAAGGGCCTCAACATCATCAAATATCCTGACGGCAGAGTCGTAAAGAGCATCGTGAAGTAAGGGCTCAACACATAAATGCAACTGATTATTTAATAATACGCTTTTTCGTATAGGCAGCGGGGGTAATCCTCTGCTGTCTATAACAAAAGCAAAGCGGACCGGAATCGGTATCTGATTCAGGTCCGGTGAGATAACACTGCTAGTTTAAACTTAAATTAATATTATTTATTTTATGAAAAAAACATTATCTGCAATGTTAGTTCTGTGTGCCTCTTTTGCGGCAACAGCTAATGCACAAGAAGCAAAGTTGGTATCAGGAAAAGTCCATCTTTCCAATGATACAGAAATAACTTTGCCTGAAGGGTCACAGTTCTTGTTGAATGATCTTGGCACAACAAAGAGTCTGACGCCATTGAAGATTAACAAGGCCGAAGAAGATGTGGAGCTTGGCGTTTTGAAAATCACAGCCAGCAGCAAGCCATATAAGGCATTCCTGTTTAACAATGATATAAAGAAGGAGGTTAAATTCAGAAAAAAAGAAGGTACCGCTAAAGTTCCTGTAGGAACTTACGACTTGTATCTCTATTTCAGTGGTGCACCGTCTCGCTATGTCTTCAAGGAAGGAATCGAAGTGAAAGACGAAGTGACCATGGAGATAGACGAGAATGAAGCAACGATTCCTGTTGAGTTCCATTATTATGATGAAAACGGCAAAGAGCTTTTCCTCAATATTATGGATGGTACACAGGTTGACACCAAGGGAACTGCTGACGGAATGAGAAAGGTTACTTCTCTTATTCACAAGGAATATGGACTTTCTGACCTCCTCATCAGTCTGGGTACCAAGCGTAAGGGACATCCGGAAGACTTCTATATAAATAAGGTAAGCGACAAGTACTGTGTAGGACAGTCTGTTGTAATTTATGTAGGCTCGCATAATTATGTCTATAAAGGTTTGATAGAGGATTTCAGCAAAACGGTTTGCCATTCGGATCCGAAGAATCTTGCCAAGCTCGTTTCTGACTTCACTACTTCTCCTATAATGGCAAGCCATGAGTATGTAGGTCTTCCTGGAGTTGAAACATCTTTCGTTGTCGATGGCGACATTAACGTGAACATGCGTACGGTATCCCTCAAGGATCCTAAGGACGAAGGCAAGGTGATTACATTTATGGATTGTCCGGAATCAAAGCCAACCGACAAGACACATTTCAATACATTCGCACGTCCTATCTGCAGTGACTATTTCTATATTGATGAAGATTCAGGCGACGAGTCATTCAGATATCTGCTTGCTCCTTATGCCTTGGGTAATGCAACCGAGGGAGTAAGCTATATAGCATCTACCTGTGACTTGTATTTCGGCTTCAGCTTCTCTGAAAGCCTGAAAAAAGACCAGTATTATCCTGGTCACCCAGAATTCTCTTTCAAATCACCTGACGGCAAGGCTTCATTCGGTAATTGCGCTCCGCTGTTGGCATATCGCTCATACAAATGGAATGATGCAGGCACTGTAGAGAAAGATGACCAGTTCCGTTATCTGGGAAGACATAATGAACTTTATGAGAACGACCAGTATATTGCAGAGTCTAAGGAGGAAGCTACTCCTGACGGAACAAAGCTTACTCTGACCAATACAAACGTTAAGGTTGATGATATCGTAGGTAAGAATGTTACGGAAATCCTGTATGACTTGACTAAGGAAGACAATACTGCCCCTACATTCCAGATGCTTACCTTCAAGGATGCAAATGGCAATATCTGCGATCATTTCGAAAGCACAAATGGCGCCAAGATGCTTGTTGCCGGAGGTGACTTCACTTGTGTGTTCAACGAAGAGAATCCAAACCTCAGCTACTTCGTTTGTGAGGCTCCTGTAACAGTGAACGCTTATTATGCTCCTCACGGAACAGAGGATTGGGTGAAGATTCCTGTAGTTGAAGACCCTTCAAAATACTTCATGCCTGCATACGGAAACTTCTATGAGGCTAATCTCGAGAATGTGATTGTAAATGCTGCTGATACATGGTTTGACCTGCGTCTGGAAATGATTGACGCTGCCGGCAACTACCAGAAGCAGATTCTTGAACCAGCATTCAAGGTTGCAACCGTAACCTCTATCGACCAGGCTGAGGCTAATGCTGCAAACAACTCTCTCGTGGTAAGCGGCAAGAAAGTAATCATTGCTGACGGTAGCGCTGCAAATATCACAGTGCGCTCTATCGACGGCCGCACGATGCAGAATGTCTATGCCGATAGCGTTGACCTCAGTGGAATGGGTGCCGGCATCTATGTAGTGACAGCTGCTACAGAGAACGGCAAGGCAATGTCGACTAAAGTTGCTCTCTAATTGTTCTTATCAGCATCTGTCCTTGTCGCAGTACTGGGACAGATTGCTGATAATACTATTCAGCAGTGGCAGCAGTGGAAATAAATTATATTTCCCTGCTGTCTACTTTAAAAGGAAAGCATTTAATAGAAAATTTATTATTAATATTGATGAATTCATGGTTGTAGCATCTATGTCGTTACGGCTGTATTGGCCTGACGGCAATGCTCTTTCTACAAAGATAGCTCTTTAATAATCTATTATAGACATCATCGCCAAGAAGTGAGATGATGCAGACTTACTGAGAACACACATCTATATAGACAGCAGGGATAAACCCTCTTGATTCCCTGCCGCCTGTTTCTTATGCTGACAGCGTAGACCTAGGCGGTATGGGAAGCGGCATTTACGTAGTGACAGCCGTTACGGCAACGGACAAAGTCTTTTCCACAAAAGTTGCATTTTAAATGTTGAAATCATCATTTGATATATATATAGAACCGTAATATTTTAAACTCGTATAAAATTTAGTTTTATGAAAAAAACGTTATCTGCATTATTCATCGCGCTTGCTGCGTCTACAGCATCCGCCAGTGCTCAAGAAGCAAAAGTAGTGACAGGAAAGATCCGTTGTTCAGACAACTCGGAGATTGTCTTGCCAAAGGGTCAGAAATTCTCAATGCGGGATTATGGCACGAGGAAAAGTTTTACACCAATCCGACACAATAAAGCCGCTGCTGAAGGGGAAACGTCAACATTGATCATTACAGCTGATAAGCGACCAGTTGATGCAATGATCTTCAATAAGGATTATTCGAAAGAACTTGAGTTCACCAGGAAAGAGTGCAATATGGCTATTCCAAAGGGTGTTTACGACTTGTACGTTGAGATTTATGATGACAATGGCGTTGCCCGTTTCGTGTTCAAGGAGAACGTTGATTTGACGCAGGACCAGAACATTACCATCAATCATACCGAAGCAGACATTCCTGTAGAGTTCCATTTCTTTGATGAGAACAACCAGGAGCTGCACATGAATATAACAGAAGACCAGAAGGTCGTAATCCCTAAGACGGCGGACGATATGGTAAAGCTGTACTCTATCATTCACAAGGACTATGGAACCACAAAGCGTATGATGGACTTTGCCGCCAGAAGAAAGGGATACCTTATGGACTTCTATATCAACAACGTCAGCGACAAGTACTATGTCGGAGAGGTTGTTGCTGCCGGAGTAGGTTCGCATTATTATGCTTATAAGGCTGTGATGAGCGACTTTACCAAGAATGTATACAATTCTGATCCGGCAAATCTCTTTAAGCTCGCTTCAGAGTTTACCACTTCTCCGGCGATGAATGATGACTATATCAACCAGCCTGGTATAGAGGCAGCTTTCTCTTTCGATGGATATGCATATACCTACAGCCGCTTGTGGGGTGGAAAGGATGCCAGGGATGAAGGCAAGGTCATCACGTTCATCGACTGTCCGGAATCAAAATTGACTGATGAATATAAAGTGAACATGCTTGCGCGTCCTATGGCAACCGATTACTATGTGCTTGAAGATGATCCGGATTATGGAGAAACTATCACATTCTCGTATATCAAAGCCCCTGCCGCTTTTGGTACTGCCAAGGAAGGAGTGAAATTCGTGGTGTCTGGCGGTGACTTGTATGATGAATTCAATGTGCCTGTAGGTGAAACAAGCTACAAATACTATCCTGGTCATCCGGAGTTCTCATTTGCAGCAACAAACGGTAAGGCACATTTTGGCAACAGCGTTCCTGTAATGTCGTACAATTCTATCCGTGAGACTTATGAAGGTGAGGTTGATGTCTATGATTCATACTCTTATAGGGGCAGATACGGAGAGCTTCGCGAGCCGGATGCCAAACTTGTAGATTATAATGAAGAAGCTACAGCAGATGGAACTATTGTTACATTGACAAATACCAATGTAAAAGTAGATGGCATTGATGGTAAGAATGTTTCTGTCGTGAAGTTTGATGTCTCTAAGCAGGACAATATAGCTCCTACTTTTCAGATGCTTACTTTCAAGAACGCACAGGGTATTATCTGCGATCATCTTGACAGCAATCAGGGTGCAAAGATGATTTTTGCCGGTGGCGACTTCAACTATGTGGAAAATCCCGACTATCCTTATATCGGTCACTATACCTGCTCCGATCCTGAATCGGTGAAAGCATTCTATGCTCCTCACGGAACGGAGAACTGGACAGCTCTTCCACTGGTGGTGAAACCGGAACTGTTCTTCATGCCGGCATTCGGAAACTTCTATGAAGCAGACCTGAGCAGCGTTAATGTTGAGGCTGCTGATACATGGTTCGACGTGCGTGTTGAAATGTCAGACGCCACAGGCAACTACCAGAAGCAGACTATCAGCCCGGCATTTAAGGTGGCAACAATTACCGCTATCGATCAGGCTAAGGCAGCTGTAGGCAGCTCGCTCGTAGTCATGGGTAAGAGAGTAGCTCTCGCAGACAACGGCAAGGCAGACTTCACCGTCCGTTCTATCGACGGCCGCACGATGCAGAGCGCCTTCGCCAACGGCGTAGATCTCAGCGGAATGGGCTCTGGTATCTATGTTGTGTCAGCAGTATTGGCCGACGGCAATGTGATTTCCACAAAGATTGCTCTTTAATAATCTATCATAAGCATCATTGCAATGCAAGATGATGCTGACTTCCTGAAAACACACACATCTATACGGGCAGCGGGGTAACCCCCCTCTTGATACCCTGCTGCCTGTTTCTTTTTTTTTAAAAGAACTGTTTACACACAATTATTAACCAATGGATTTCATACTGTTGCTGTACGGTTCCCGGAATTCAATAAAAAATTTACGATTATGAAAAAAACATTATCTGCGTTATTCGTAGTGCTTGCCGCATCGGTGACATCTGTCAGTGCCCAGGAGGCGAAAATCGTTTCGGGTAAGATTCATTGTGCTGACGGTTCTGAAGTAACCCTGCCGGAAGGAATGAATTATTCAATGCGTGAATTCGGTATGGACAGGACGTTGACACCAGTGAGACCTCGTAAGGCTGCTGCCGGTGAAGAGATGGTAAACGTAACGTTTAAAGTCGTCAGTTCAAAGAGACCTTATGAAGGCTATATCTTCAACAAGGATCTGAACGAAGAAATCGACTTCAGCGGAAAAGAAGGTTCTATTGAGGTACCTAAGGGTAAATACGATATGTTCGTATCATTCAATGATGTCGTATTTAAATATGTATTCAAGGAGAATGTCGAGGTAACGGACGGCATGGTAATTGAATTTGACCAGAATGACGCAAACATCCCTCTCGAATTCCATTTCTTTGACGAGAACAACAAGGAACTTTATATGGATGTTTCCGAAGGCTCAACTGTCGTTACAAAGGGTACTGCCAACAAAATGGTGAAGAACTTGGCTATCCTGCATAAGGATTATGGAAGTGCAACTGATATTATCAGTATGGGCTTCAAGAAGGTGGGCTACCCGATGGATATCTACGTCAACAAACTTAGCAGTAATTATGTTGTAGCGCAGTCTGCGATAATCGGTTTGAATTCACACTACTATGTTTACAAGACCGTAATCGATGATTTTGAAAAGAATGTCTATAACTCAAAGGCGGAGAACCTGAAAAGAATCGAAACAGAGTTTGACAATTCTCCTACGACAAAGGGCAAGAAGAATGTAGGATATCCTGGTGCTGGAAGCAAATTATTGCACAATGGCTATCTTGTTTGTAGTGCTTCTACATGGGGCAAAAGCAATCCCAAAGATAATGGCAAGGTAGTTACGTATATTGACTGTCCCGAGGCTACTAATACAGAGGGCAATCAGGTTAATGTTGTGGCATGTCCTATAATAACAGATAGTTTTGATGAAAAGACTCAGGGTTTTACCTTTATTAATTCTCCATTGGTTCTTGGTAATGCAAACGAAGGTGCAAAGTATCTTGTTGTAGGTAGTGATGTGAATGCTTTCATCAATGTACCTGTTGAGGATAATCGTTATAAGTTCTATCCCGGACATCCAGAATTCTCTTTCACTTCAGTTGATGGTACTGCTCATTTTGGCAACAGCGTTCCTCTCTTGTCATATAACGCAAGAAGAAGAGTGTATGCAGGGGAGCAAGTGAATCTTGATACATACCGCTATTTGGGCAGATTCGGCGAACTTCGCCAGACTGACGTCAAGATAGTTAATGAAGAGACTGAAGAAACTCCGAATGGAACATTGGTAAAACTGACCAATACCAATATTGAGTTTGACGGCATTCAGGGTAAGAACGTTGCTGAGGTTCTGTTCGATTTCAAGAAAGAAGACAATGCTGCTCCTACTTTCCAGATGCTTACTTTCAAGGATGCAGAGGGCAATATCTGCGACCGCTTCACGAATATCAATGGTGCCAGGATGCTTCTTGCTGGCGGCGACTTCACATACGTGCCAAAGACAAAGTCGCCATACGGATATTACACCTGCGATGCTCCTGCAAGCGTAAAAGCATTCTATGCTCCTCACGGAACGGAGAACTGGACCGCTCTTACACTGGTGGAGAAACCGGAACTGTTCTTCATGCCGGCATTCGGAAACTTCTATGAAGCAGATCTGAGCAGCGTAAATGTTGAGGCTGCTGATACATGGTTCGACGTGCGTCTGGAGATGGCTGACGCTGCCGGCAACTACCAGAAGCAGACTATCAGTCCTGCATTCAAGGTGGCTACCGCTACCTCTATCGACCAGGTCAAGGCAGCTGCAGGCAATTCTCTCGTGGTATTGGGCAGGAGAGTTACCCTCGCTGACAACGACAAGGCAGACTTCACAGTGCGCTCTATCGATGGTCGCACGATGCAGAACGCTTACGCCAACGGCGTAGACCTCAGCTCTATGGGATCCGGCATCTATGTCGTAACAGCAACTTTGGCTGACAGCAGCGTGATTTCCACGAAGGTTGCCATGTAATCGCTGTATGCGATATGCAATAAAAGAATAACTTAAATCTAATATTTGATAACACACACACTGGCATAGGCGGTTGGGGGATGAATGAAAGCTCCCGGCTGTCTATGCCTTTTTATCGCTTCGTTTACCTCTAATCCCTTTGTCGGTTTCCTTCAAAGAAAAAAACGTGTTTTTCTTATTCCCAGATTTTGTGAAGATGAAATTAAATCGTAACTTTGTGGGTCAATAATTTTATTACACATATTAAATATGGAATACATCATCCCCCTAATCATTGGCATAGCCGTGGGCGCAGTCATCGGAATGCTAAGCAACAAGTCGAAGGTAGCAGCCGAATCGGCAAGAAACGCCATGCTGCAGAGCGAAGCCGAAAGACTGAAGGCTGAGGCGGCACAGATGCGCAACGAATACGAAAACCGTCTGCAGTCGGCACAGGAGAATGCCGAGAAACAGGCCATACAATTACAGGAAAACGCCGCGAAGCAACTCTCCCAATTACAGGAGAACGCCGAGAAACAGCTCCGCCAGCAGCAGGAGGATGCCGCCGCCCGGCTCGCCGTCGCAAAGGACGAGGCCAGGGAAGCCCTCGAACACGAGCGCAACAACTCCGAACGTATGCGCAGGGAGAGCGACCGCCAGTGGGAACAGAAGCTGGAGGCACTGCGCCAGGAGATGCAGAAGAACGCCGCCGAACAGCTCGCTGCCAAGCAGCGCGACCTTCAGGAGAGCAACCGCACGCAGATGGACGAGCTGCTGAAGCCGATAAAGGAGCAGTTTGCCGATTTCAAGAAGACGGTGGAAGAGAGCAAGACACAGAACGAGGTGAACAAGAAGGAACTGCAGAACACCTTCGAGGCCACGATGAAGCTCTTCCAGCAGGAGCAGCAGCAGACTGTGGCCCATCTGAAGGAGCAAACCCTGCGCATTGGCTCCGACGCCGCCAACCTGACCAAAGCCCTCAAGGGCGACAGCAAGATGCAGGGCGACTGGGGAGAAATGGTGCTTGAGACGATACTGGAGAACAGCGGACTGCGCAAGGACGAGGAATTCTTCATACAGGAGAACACGAAAGACGAGAGCGGCCACAACTACCGTCCCGACGTGGTGGTGCGCTTCCCCGAAGGCCGTTCTGTGGTAATCGACTCCAAGGTGTCGCTCACGGCATATACCGACGCCGTGGCCACCGAAGACGAGGCGGAGCGCGACCGTCTGCTCAAGGCCCACGCTGCAAGCGTGAGGAAACACATCGATGAGCTCGCCGAGAAGGACTACAGCAAGCTTGTGGACGACGCCATCGGCTTCGTGCTCATGTTCATACCGAACGAGACCAGCTATATCGCAGCCATGAGGCAGCAGCCCGACCTGAGCCGCTACGCCTATCAGAAGAAGATAATCATCATATCGCCAAGCAATCTGCTCATGGCCCTGCAGCTTGCCTACAACCTGTGGCAGTATGACCGCCAGAACAAGAACGTGGAGAAAATAGTGAAGACCGCCGCTGACCTCTACGACAAGGTGGTGGGCTTCGAGGATACTTTCTCCGGCATCGGCGACCTGCTCGCCCGCCTCTCCACGTCATACGCCAAGGCGAAGAACCAGCTCTACGACGGTGCGGGCAACGTGATGCGCCGCGTGGAAAGCCTCAAGTCGCTCGGCATCACACCAAAGAAAAAAATGAAGGGCCTGGAGCCAGAATAGCCCCACGCCCCGAAACAACTTCTCACCTCCCCGCCATGCCGCTCTTTGCGGTGAGCTGTTTCTTGATTCTTTCAGCTTCATCGTCGCCCTCTTTCCATCGGCGAAGGGAATTGAAATAGCTGTCAATGTCGGCAAGTCCCTTGTCGTATTCTCCGGCGTAGAGATAAGCTTCCGCACGGTTGATATATGAGGCATTCCATGTGTAGGCGTCGTGCTCGATGAGCATTGTGTTCTCGCGGATGGACTTGTCGAAGTCCACGGCGTTGCAATATGCCTCGCCGAGGTTGAAGTGGGCAAGGAAATTATTCGGTTGCATTTCGAGCACAGCCATAGATGCCTCCACCAGTTCCGAGTGCAGACGCTGTTTCTCCGCCTCGCGCTTCTTTCTGCCGAAGACGCTTTTATTGTTATCCAGATTCGTAAACCTGTTTACCGCTTCCGCCATTCTGTCGCACCGACGGTCGAACTCTTCCTCCATAAGGGTTCTGTCATGGAAACTGCTGCCCTTTATGACAGGCACCTGTCTGACGGCATCCGGATAGCTGACCAGATGGCGCGGCAGGGAAATGTATTTCGCCATGTCCTTGAACAGCTTCACTTTGCCTTCCTCCGGGGCTTCCCTACTGAATTCCTTGCTGCGCATCTGCAGACAGTAGTTGCGTGCCGCATATTCGTCCATCACGCTGAGGAACGCCGTCTTTATTCTGCTCACACATTCGTTGATCTTGTTTTCCGTAGGGTTCACCAGACTGTCCACCGTGGCGCGCAGCCGGCTATCGTCGAGACGGTTGCTGGCGAGTCGGTAGAGCGAGAAAAGCTCTTCTGTGAACTCCGAGAGGAATTTGAACTCCACTCCTTCCTCATGGCGGAGATAGAACACATACAAGGCACGGGCGAGGGCAGGCATCTTCATCTCTCGGTTGTCCAGTTCCGGGATGAATATCCGCAGGTTGTCGGATATATTGAGGTGCATCAGTGGAGTGGCGGTCTTCCGTGAGTCGTTGATCTGCTTCACGAGGTCTGCGCCGAGCGTATGCAGTAGCAGTTCGATATATCCACCCTGCTTCAGGATTTCCACTCTCTGCCTTATCTCCTCGGCTATGCCCAACATCTTCTGCTGGACATCATAAAACAAATAGTCTGGGACGTTGTTCTGAAGTCCGCCGGTTTCTCCTTCCTGCCAGATGTCAAGAGGGTATTCTTCCCTTGGACGTACGCAGAAGACACCTGGTTTCAGTTCTATGGCGTAGAACTCAAAATATTCCTCGAACGCCTCCTTGATGTTGTCGGGGCAGCAGTTCTGCAGGTCTACATAGACAAAGTGGGATTTTGAATAATCAAGGTCGGGTATTTTGTATCCTTCATCGTTGTGATAGCGGTGTAGGCTCAACAGTCCTGCCTTGCTGCCGCTAAAGTCCATACCGATAAGAGAGGCGAACATATGAGAGAACTGTTCGGTGGTGATATTGCGAATGTCGTTCCTTATCTCATCAGTCATCGATGCTGTGTCGAGAGGGAAGGCGCATGCAAGGTCTTCATCAGAAAGATTCTTCAGTTCGGGAATATATACGAAATGGTAGTTCTTTTCCAAAAATCCTTTGCGTATATATTCCATATTGTTGCAGATGAAGGAGTTGAGCGGTTGGTTGTATTCCGTTTCCACGTATACTACGTAGTGTCTGTCGAACAGTGCCGGCAACTCGTGGTTGCACGTCGTGATGGTGTGCGACAGCAGCTTTGGACGTGGTTCCGACCATTCCTCCTTTTCCACATCTATCTTACTGCGTTTCCATCCGTTCTTATTCCATTCCTTTATCTTCTCCACGCAAATCTCTATACCTACATAAACAAGAACGGCAAAAGCTACCGGCAGCAGTATGGGCAGCAACAGAGTGTGTAGTATTGCCGTCCCGATAATCTCTTTGCGTCGTTCCTTTCTCATACGCTCCTTCTCCGCCTTTTCTTCTTCTGGCGTGGGGGGATTCTTTTGTTTTCCTGTATAGCCGTAGCCGTATAACATAATGTAACTTATCTTATTTCGCACCAAGAAGAGCTTGGCAATTTGACATTAGGTAAAGTCATGGTTATTTCTCCCTGTTAATATTTTCTCCGTCGTTTAGCGGCAAATACATTGATTGGTCAATTTCCTTTCCTGCCTACCGCAAATGTCAGCACTATCAGCAGAACCGCCACAGCGACATCCACGATATTCCATACGTCCCTGCTCAACGCTATCTTCACCAGCGGTTGGAACAGCAGGGCCAATGCTCCGAAGGTCCATACCAATGCCTCCTTCTTCATTTCATAATACTTGTACGCCATATAGGCGAACCCCACCGTTGCCGCCAGCCTCATTAGCGTATAGTAGCCGTAAGGCATCTTGAACAGACAGAGCAGCAACAGGACTGCCAGGATGATGTTGAGTCTTTTCATATTGTATGTCAGTTTAAATAATCTTCAACAAACGCAAGCATAAATCTTTTGTTCCCATAATTGTTCTTCTATATTAATTCCGCACGGTTATGCAGAGGTTGTTATCATTATCTTTATTCAATGCCACACTTCTCGTCAAACTCCTCATTGGTCTTCTGCATCCATTCCGGAAGCTTCTTCAGAGCCTGATAGACCAGCGGCTCGGGCATTTTCCGATAGAAGGCGTATGCCATAGGACCGGCGATTGCAGCCAGTGTGTCAGCATCGCCGCCAAGGGATATGGCGAGGCGCAGACAGTCCACATAGTCTTTTGAAGCAAGGAAACTGATTATTGCCGGACCGACACTCCCCGGACAAGTGGAGTCGAAGGAATAGGCGGGCTTGATTTCCTCATAGCTCTTTCCAGCCCAGAAGGGATACTCCTTGTCGAGAATCTCCTGCCGGATGAAGTCTTTGTCCTTTCCGCTTTTCAGATGGAAGATACATCTGGCGGCAACCACAGCCCCCTTTATGCCCTCCGGATGGTTGTGTGAGGGGAGGGCCGTCTCCGTGGCAAGCCTTATACACTCCTCCTCCGTATGTGCCAGCCATCCTGCTGATGAGCACCGCATGGCACTGCCGTTGCCGAAGCTGCGATAAGGCAGATGGTAATGGTCGCCGAGCCACAGCTTGAACCTACTGCCGAACCCTGCATCTATATGCTGGTTGCCACACATCCAGAGGTTTGAAGCCATGTCCAAGCCGTGCAGGAAAGCCTCGGCACAGGCAAAGGTCAATACCGTATCATCCGTGAAATGTGCCCTCGACGAAAACATCTTCACTGCGTCGTAATCCTTGGTCCTGCGGCTTCTTCCCTCGTATGCGCTGCCGGCAATATCGCCGATAGCGGCAGACATCAATAAGTTCTTCATATCTATTATGTTTTAATGTTGTTGCAAATATAGGAAGGATTTGCATAGGAACAAAGTGTTATGTGTAAATAATACGCAAATAAGATGTCTTTTAACTTTCTTTTGCGTAATAATTACATAAATACCTTTTATTATTAAGGAAAAGAACTAACTTTGCATTATCTTTGTATAAGATAAGCTGCATCTCAGCATAACAATCAAGCAAGCTTGTTGTTCTGCGTTCGATTTGCATTATCTTTATACTCATAAACATAATTAATCGGCAAAACCCAAAAGACAATATATAATATGTATACTTATAAATATCCCCATCCCGCCGTGACTACCGACTGTATCGTGTTCGGCTTCGACGGCACTAAACTCAACCTTCTTCTCATCAACCGCGGCATTGAACCATACAAGGGTAGCTGGGCTCTCCCCGGCGGTTTCATGAAGATAGACGAGACCGCCGAACAGGGTGCCCTGAGGGAACTGCAGGAGGAGACCGGCGTAAAGGATATCTATATCGAACAGCTGCAGGCGTTCACCGCAGTAGACCGCGACCCGAGGGAGCGCGTGATGACCATAGCCTTCATGGCGTTCGTGCGCCAGGAGAAATACGAAGTCATTGCGGGCGACGATGCAGCAAAGGCACAATGGTTTCCCGTAAACAGTCTGCCCCAGCTCGCCTTCGACCATAAGGAGATAATAACCCTTGCCCTCGACAAGCTGCGCTGGAAGATGACCTACGAGCCGCTCGCCTTCCGTCTGCTCAACAAGACATTCACCATCTCCCAGCTACAGACCATCTATGAGGTGGTGTTCGACAAGAAGTTCGACCGCCGCAACTTCCACAAGAAGCTTACCTCCCTGGGCTACATTATCCCTACCGACGAACAACAGAAGACTATCGGCCGCCCCAGCACTCTCTACACTTTCGACGAGCGGAAATACCGCGAAGTGGCGGAGAACAGGAATATATTCTAAGCGCTGCATCATACTATTTCCTGGAACTACGATTGAAGCATATCGACTCAATCAATGGTTCCAGGTAGTCGCCGTTACCCTTGTCGTATGCCGAGACAAGACACATCAGTCCCGTTTCCTTGTCGAACAGTGCGGCAAATCTCCAATACACAACTATGCCTTGGCCCGTGTATTTCTTCACTCTTATACACTTGGTTACCCTCTTGTCCGACTTCGTGACATCTGCAACGACAGTAGACTTATATCCTTCCATTGCTTCACCGCCCAAATCATTGTAGATGAAATTTATATGCTCGGGCGAGTCATCACTGTCAAAGCCGCTGTTCAATGTAATTTCAGTTCCGGATTCATTTTCAAGGAAGAAAATCCTGCACCCTGCAAACACACTGTCTTTGCAGTAGAATCCTTTCGGTGCATAGAACACTATGTTGCCGTCTGTGTGTTGCCGACTGGCTTTATTGTTCTGCGTCTTTGACTTCTTGAAGGTTACAGCCCTCCTTCTGTCTGTTCCCGCCGTGCCGGCCATAATGAACATGGCAAGCACAAGCATAAACGCACCTACAAACACACCCCGCCGCCGGAAAGTTCTCCAGCGACGAATCTCTTTACCTGTTTTATTATCCAAACTCTCTGACATATCAAACCATATTTTATATGACAACCACGCTTTTTTATTAAATTATACTATTCTTCCACCAACGATTTTTCAGCAAAAGTCTTTATTCTGTTCATTACTCTTTGCAGGAAAGACGATGCAGGATTGTTATAGTCTTCCTCTTCAGACGTATCTTCTTCCAGCTCGCTTTCAATATGCTCATCTCCATAATCCTTAACGTAATTATCTCTCGATTCTCCAGAGGTTGAAGTGGAACCTTGTTCTTCAGCATTTGTGACAATGAACGGAATATCAGTCTGTGGATCAACACCATCCTGAATATTATAATCAGATGTTGGCAAATCCTTTTTATCAGTATCAGTACGATACAGCTTTCTTATCATCTTACTATAATACTCCGCATCAGTGTCCGTATCATGTTTGGCAACGCTTCTGAAGCCATAGTCTTCGTCATCAAGTCCTGTAGCAAGAATGGCAATCTTTACATCCTCACCAAGACTGTTGTCCTCCGACTCACCCCATATAACGTCAATCATAGGATCCAATTCGTCCATAAAGGCATCAAGCTCTTTCAGTTCATTTACGATAAGCGGAGCATTAGGACCGGTATATATATTGAACAGTATGCGTTTTGCTTTGCTCACATCACATCCATACAGCAACGGAGAGTTCAGAGCATCAAGGATGGCATTCTGCACACGAAGTTCACCACTTGCCCTGCCTATAGCCATAATAGCACCACCGCCAGCCTTCATCGTTGACTCTACATCACGGAAGTCAAGGTTCAAGTATCCCTCGATAGTTATAAGTTCAGATATGCTTTTCACTGCATCGCACAACACATTGTCCGCCACTTTGAATGACTCCATGACGGTCATTCTTGAATCAGAGTAGATGTCACAAAGCCGTTCGTTGTTGATTATCAGCAGTGCGTCAACATTCTTTTTCATCTCTTCTACTCCCTTGAGAGCTTTTATTATCTTCCGTTCCTTCTCAAAATAAAAGGGTATGGTGACTATTCCTATCGTCAGTTTACCCATTGACTTGGCTATTCGCGCCACCACAGGACCGGCCCCTGTTCCTGTTCCTCCACCCATCGTGGCTGTGATAAACACCATTTTGGTCTCGTCGTCAAACAGTGCGCCGATTTTCTCTTCGCTCTTTTCTGCCTCTTCCTTTCCCACTTCCGGATTCCCTCCTGCACCAAGTCCGCTGTCGCCAAGCAGAACCTTAACTGCAACTGGAGATTTCTCCAACACCATACTATCCGTGTTTGCCACAGCGAAAGCAACATCCTTGATGCCCTCGTCGTACATGTTCCTGACAGCATTGCATCCTCCTCCACCAACACCAACGACCTTTATCAGGTTACTTGTGACGCATGTTGGTATGTCATCAAACTGTATCAATTTTCTCGTCATATATTCTTTTTGCTATTATTTAATTAATAATCTCTTTTCTCTCATTTCGGAAGCATGTAGGAAAATTGAGGCGGGAAATTCTCCCTCACTTTAATTACAATGTATTTGCAGAAACATTCAATGTCCTCAAATGAGGAATAGCATTGAAATGAGTCAATCATTTTTTCTTTCCACTCCCAAAGGATTTCCATTTCCTTTTTCATGTTCAAATCCCTCATCGTCTGGATTATCAATTCCACATTTGCTCGCTTCAACAAGAAATCAAGGTATAAAACCGGACTGAATTCCGTTCTCCAATCCTGTACCCATGCCATATTTATATCATGTGGCTGGCTATAACAACGCCCCCAATCAGGACTGTCTTCATAGCCAAGAGATTCTATTATGTTCTGAAAAAAGGACTTGAGAATTTCATTCTTGTCTATCGGTATTCCATAAAGAAAACAGGCCCTACAATATTCAGCTCTTGAAAGTGCGTAATCTGGAAGGTCGAGAGAAGGATAAACAATCTTGTCCTCTCCCCAAGGAGCTGTTTCGACAAGATATTGATAATAGCCCAATGTCTTTATGAGCAAATGTTTTTGCGACAACACATAATCCCTGTTTGTATTATGTATGATGAAAAGGGCCACTTCTTTTGCCTGAACAGATAGCCATCTTTTTTTGAGGAGTGGCATAAGTTCCGGAAACCATAGTTTTTGCATTCTCAAAGACACCCAATCCATATCTGCCTTGCTTCCGTACAGAAAGGCTTTGAGCACCAATAACATGTCTTTCCGCCGTAAAAAATAGAAGCTGTCTCTCAATATTTTCCTTGATTCAATTACTTTTCCGCTTTTTTTATCCTGGAACACTTTTAGAAGCTTTATCGTTTCAGAATGTTTGGTTATAATTGTATAATCCATTTCTGCATGTTTTTTTGTGATATATTCCCGTGTTGAGGCATTATTGTTATACCCTCCCTACGGAAACAAATGTTTAGTTAAACTTTCATGCCGACAAATTTACAGTATTCTATTTACCGTACAAATGATTTTCGCGTTTGCAAGCTTGCAAACGCCTCACTTTGCTGTTCATGCAAAATGGATTTTGTAATTTTGCTTTTCAAAAAGGAAAAGCGCTGTTCTCCATGACTATTCAAACTCTACATTCAGAAACGGACTGTGGCGTTACAGGATAATCCTTTCCAGATCGTCCGGCACGAACACGTTGCCCTGGTAGTTCTGTTCCACTTCCGCCGTGTATCGTTCTTTGCGGTGGGCGAGGTCAGTATCCTCCGTATGGTAGATTATGAGGTTCTTCACCCCCGTATCAGCAGCCACCCTCCCGGCATCAAGCGCCGTGCTGTGATACTTCTCGTAGGGCTTGAACACATCCCTGTCGGCATACAGACAGAACGCCTCACACATCAGCCAGTCTGCCCCGCGCGCATACCCCAGTGTCGCCTCGTTGCATGGTTCGTCGCCCATGCAGACAAGTCTTTCGCCGTCGCTGAACCGCAGGGTGAAACCATACTGCTTCTCCTTGTCCGAAAGAATGTCGAAACACTTCAGCCGCATGCCGCCCACGCAGAACTCGTCGCCGTCGTCCAGCACGTGCATCACGATAGCCTTTCCGATGAGTGCGAAATACTTTTTGTGTAGCGTCATCCGGCAAATCTCCGTTATCACGCGCACCACCTTCTCATGTCCGTACACATTCAATACACCGCAGTATTTCCCTGCAAGCGCCTTCTGCATCACCATCCTCACAATCCATATTACGCCCAGGATGTGGTCCGTATGCGCATGCGTCACGTAGAGGTTATGTATCTCGCCGATGCCGACCCCGGCCTTCTGCAGCTGCCCCAGAATCCCATTGCCGCCGCCGGCGTCTACCATGAGCATGTCGTCATCCTCCCTGACAATGAAACACGTGTTGTAGCACTTCGTCACCGTGGCACTCCCCGTGCCCAGCATTATAATCTCTTTTTCTCTTGTCATATTAGTTGCAAAGATAATGCAAATCGAATGTAGAACAACAAGCTTGCTTGATTGTTATGCTGAGATGCCGCTTATCTTATATAAAGATAAGAAAAAAAAACAAATAAAAACAGAATTGCTTCGTCATTCTTCAGAGGGATGCAGCCGTTTCAGCTGCATTCCCCTAAATGGCGGTTTGTCTGTTGTATACATTATTGTCTGAAACCGAGTGTGCCTTCCCGTTGCATCTGTTCTTGCGTTCACAGTATCTCTCGCATTGCGAGCAGATGTCATAGCCAAGCATTGCGCCGAGCATGAAATCCTCTTCGGGAGTGAGCAGGTTGAGAGACCGTGTCACAATCATGCGTATCGCGTTGAGACACTCCTCTTTGCCGAAATACAGATTCAGTCGATCGTTGCCTACAGGCTGGATGATATACTTGATGTTCTGGCTTTCCAGTCTGCGTATGGCAAAATCCTCGTATTTCTTGTTGAAAGTGAAGAGTACCATTTGGCGCACCCCCTTCTTGTATTCGTAGATGTGGTTCATCAGAACCTTCATGTCTACAGGTAATAGTGTGGATTCTTGCATGATTGAGAAATTGTTTTTTAATAAATTGTGATATTAAGAACAGGTGTCGCGATTAGAGGGCAGGTTGGATTTCTGCTATCCAGGCGTCGATGCGTCCGTCCGTCTTGTCGTCCTCGTTCACTTCGTCAAGGGCGAGTCCCACGAACTTCCCGTCGACTACAGCTTCCGAATCGTCGAAAGTATAGCCGTCTGTCGCCACAGCTCCGATGACATCAGCCCCGGCCTCCTTGGCTGCGTTGTAAATCTCTGCCATTCCGCCGACGAATGTGTCGGAATAAGACTCGGAGTCGCCACAGCCGAATAGGGCAACCGTCTTGCCGCCAAGGTCAGTGCTCTTGATCGTTTTGATGCCGTCGTACCAGTCGTCCTGCACCTCGCCTGCACCCCATGTGGATGTGCCGAGGATGAGGTTGTCGTTGTCGGCAATAACGTTGCTGTCGAGGTCTGTCACGTTGATGATGTTGTCAACGCCCAGTTTCGCTCCAATTCTTGCAGCCAGGTCTTCGCATGTTCCGGTGCTTGAGCCATAGATGATTACAGTCTTCTTCATGATCTTCAGTAGTTTTTTGTTAAAAATAAGTGCTTTAATTTCTGGTTTCTTTCACCGCTGCAAAATTAGTTCACTTTCAACTTCCGTGCAATACTCAAATTTGATGATTTGATAGATCAGGAGTGGAGTGGGGACGCAACGGCTTCCGCAAGAACAAGTCTATGGAGAAGCAGCCGGAGTCCGAAGAATACCTTCTCGGACACCGCACCGATGGCACCGATGCCTTCGACACCCTCTACATCGGCTGCGAGAAGTTCCCACATTACGATTAATATCCAATTGCTATTGGTGGAGTAAGATAATTGCTAATTTTTGCAGAAAATAAAAAGAAACTCTGTATCTTTGTCGCAATAAAAATAAAAAGAAGTATGAAAAAGGCAGTTTTTATTCTACTCGTTTTTTGTAGTTTTCTTGTAGTATGGGGATGCAATAAGAATAAAGCGAAATGTGTTCCACAGAAAGAAGCAACTTCTGATTCTTCTAGGAGAAGTAATGACGACACTCTAAGCCTTATGATAGAGCATGAGGTTGACGATGTTGATTATGGCGTGATTATAAAACGTGGCGACAAGACCATTCATCGCTTCGGATACAAATATCCTGAAGACGATGATCTTGTACCAAATGGAGAACGTATTGATAGTTGCATATTGGCGGACATAAATTTTGACGGTATAAAAGAAGACGTATTGTTTTATTTGGGCAGCTTTGGAGCTTCTGCCACAGAATATTTTGATGCCTGCGTGTGGAATCCTAAAACTGAGCATTATGACAAAATAGAAGAATTCAAAGATATTCCAAACCCCATAATCAGCGACAAATACAAATGTATTCTTTCAAGAGGGCATGTTTCTTCCGCAGAGAATGAATATGCAAAATATGTATGCACCAATGGACATCTCATTAAGGTTGCCGAATTGAGGCAATATTGGAAAGGGAACATTTATCCAGAGCGAGACAGGGTTGTTTATGAAGAGCATTTTATTAAAGCTAATGTTTGGAAGAGGAACTTGAAACTTAATCAAATTAGCGATTTCTGGAAACCGGTCGTACAGCTTTGATTATATCCAATTGGAGTCGGTGGGGGCATATAAAAATAAAAGGAATTATGGGCAAATATCGCTTTCCATAATTCCTTTCTAATATTTTTTCTTTTTAATGAGTTGTAGATATTACCTTTTTCCCATTAATAATATATATGCGTCCGTTCTCCCTGTTTGATTAAGGGTGCTTTCCTCGCATACAGGAGGTTCGGAGACCATACAATATATACGTTTTAATTCTGATATGTAGGAACAACTTTCTTGTCCCAACATTTTCAATGTTGCAGGAAAGACTATCTGTTCCAAAGAGTCACAGCCATAGTATCTATTTTTTGACAATTGGGATGAGCAATTAAATATAATAATGGAAAAAGGAATAACAAATCAAACAACCAATACAATAAATGACATTATTTCGTTTGTCGAAATATATAAAGTGCATTCTGAAAGTCAAAAATACTATATCTTGAATGTTGATGATTTACTAAACGACTATTCAGAAATGGCAGTTGAAACAATAAAGAAATATGCTACCATAGAAATTAGACAAGAACAATAGCCACCCCTTGTCTTTTCCCCAACCTAAATGCTTCCGTACTTTCGCAGTATGGAAGCATTTTCAATTTATCCCTACCCAAGGAAAGACTGTCTCTATCTGACCGCCAACACCTCTTTTTCTTCTCTCTCCTCTCCCAAGACAGGGCGATGGAAGAAAACCTCACTCTCTGCCTATTCAAATGGACTGGGCTACTCTCCTTTGCCATTCTAACAGCGAGGTCTTCGTCAGACATGATACACCGCTGCATCTCCATCAAACATGACTTCTACAAAGTCGGTGCAAGCCTCAGCCCGCCTTATCAAAAGGCACAAGACGAATGAAGCTGTAGGACTCCAACAAAATCCGGCAGCTTCGAGACGTGTGTATTTTTGAGGTGAATGGGATTGAGGTGTATATGTAGACCCTCCTTTATTTTATTTTCCTAAATCGTTCTTGTAATTCTTTCATACGGTCTATAAGTTCTGCAAACGATAGTTTAGTACCGTATATGAAGTGGTCGCACATTTCTGCATAGTCTGACTTCCAATCTGGAATAAGTCCTTCATGAGAGTACTCAAATCTAATTATATGCAGAAATGTATTAATACTAAATTAACTTATTTTAAGTAGAAAACATTGCAAAAGTTTTCTACACTACTGTAAGGGTTAAATATGTAGAGATAATATAAATCTATCATCTCTACATAGAATTATGGTATTATATCAAGAATTTCTTTTATTCTTTACGCTTTAATAATATATCCTAAATTGTTAGGTGACTTCTTCCTCTATAGATTGTCTATGTATAAATATGTCTACGACATCATTTCCAATAAATTTTGAATAAGCTATCTTTATGCTTCTTCTAAATTGCAGTCCCATAGTTTAATCGTTTAAAAAAATCATACTCCAAACTCATTTCTGAAATTAAGCAACCGTATTCGTGAAATAGAGTTCTCAATACTGAGAACGGGCGAATTCCCCATACCATCCATCATCGATGCCGTCAATTTTATACGAACAAGCAACAAAGACCTTTTCCAAAACTGGAAACAATCTGACACCGCCAGACTCTTTGATAACCATGGATATAAAAATAAAAAGCAAGCTGGAGGCTACTTTTTCTAAACAAAAAAATAAGGGGTTGGCATTGCCAATCCCCTTGTCAGTTTCTTTTATAGTGCAGTATGATAGCATATAGCATATCAAGTGCACTGGCTTAATCCGTTGCAAAGATACAACGAATTTCTGAAATAACAAACTTTTTATATCTTTGTTTATCAACTAAACAAATTTTTTTCTTATAACGTGTTAATGTCAAATCCTGAATTATCACAAATTATCTTCTTTACGATATCAAATTCAACATTGTCAAATGCCCTACGCATATCGTCTACTAAATCTCGCTGACGGTTGGTTGACACCTTACCGAGGATATACTTCAGTATATAATATGCTCCGGATAGCATGGTCTTACGACTGCCCAAATCTCCTGCAGGTCCATTACTTATTGCTACAGGAAGATTTGTATCGTAAAGGACTTTGCCATGGGCGCAGAAATTCCTCAAACGACGAATGGTATTCATATAGTTGGAGAACTGAGTGGAAGACCCCATACCATATTCCATTGATATTGCATGTTTTAATCCACCATCCTTAAGATTGTCAAACAGAGATATGACTACTCCAAAAGATAAATATTCAAGAACTTTCCATGCAGGAGCGTGGCTTCTGGAATATCTGTTCAAGTCTTGTTTTACAATCGTTTCTGTATTTGCATCACGAATGGCATCTTGAAAGGCTTTACTATTCAAGAAACTCTTCTCAACATATTTGCTGTTAACATACCAAAAAGGATCCTCCTTATACTTGTTTGAAGCCATATAAATCAACTTCGTTCTGAAGTTTATTTCTACACGACTTATGTAACGGAGAAAAGAATTACGCAAATCAAAGTCAAAATAATACAACTGAATTGCATAGTCAATCTTCGTTCCATCTTTAAATATATGGTCTCTTTTTTGTTTACGTGGGTATGATTTCTCAAAAGGAAACCAGTAAAAACCTAATCGGAAATATCCTATATCCAACAGGTTTTCTTTGGCTTTCTCTATGTCCTCTATCACCATTCCTCTCTCAACAAGTTTGGTGATTTGTTCTTCTATATTAGTGGCAAACTTTAAGTTCTGATTCATAATCTGCAAAATTACTGCTTAAAATCCAAAGTGCCAATATAATGACAAAAAATCCATTGTTTATATATACTATTTGTCATTTTTGTCTTTCTCGAATTACTAATCAGATGGTATTTTTGTGCTATGATACACACATTTAACTTATCAGTCCCCACTGATTGGCAGTCACTCTCTGACAGCCAACTCTTGTATTTCTTCACGCAGCTCTCGCATGATCTGCCAATGGAAGAAATACTCACTCTCTGTCTGTTCAAAT
>USSF01000015.1 GCA_900557405.1 uncultured Prevotella sp. | reverse complement strand
TGGAGTAATCCAATGCAAGTACTGGAGTAATCCAATGCAAGTACTGGAGTAATCCGGTGCAAGTACTGTAACAGAACCATATCTTTACAAGAAGCCAAGCAATGAAACACTGCAGAGAAACGGTCGTTGAAACCAATCCGACAGGGAATACCCCAAACGGATAACGTACGGAACAAATTTCCCATAAACAAATTAAGAATACAGCCTTCAATAAAAAACGAATTATGCCAAAGAAAGAATACACAACTCTACCAAAAGAGTATCCTGTATGCATGCATAGCAGTTGTCCAATGGCAACCACCTGCCTGCACCAGAAAGTTTATTTCACCATGATGGAACAGAATGAATTCCTGCATCTCATCAATCCAAACAGATGCAGCAAGGACGAATCATGCTCCTACTACAGGAACTGCTCCCCCGTGAGCTACGCCCGCGGATTCACCAAATTCCAGAAACAGATGTTCCCCGACCAGTACCGTCGATTCATGACGATATGCATCAACCACTGGAGCCGCAACCCGTATTTTGAGCGGCGACGCGGCGCCCGTCCTCTCCCACCCGATGAGCAGGATTTCATACTCAATGCCCTTAAACAGGTGGGAGTGACCGAAGAAATGGAATTCGACTCCTACGAGGAGAACACCAACTGGTATGACTGAATTCGATTTGCATTATTTGTATAAAATAAGCAACATGAGAAAGATATTTTTATGTATGGCAGCTGCACTTCTGATGACAGCCTGCAACGAAAGCAAAAAGCAGGAAGCGACACAGGATGTCGATTCCGCAAGTGTAGTAACCGACTTGATGATGAGCCGCAGGAGCATACGTGCCTACAAGGACTCTACGGTAAGCCGTGAAACTCTCAACGAGATTCTGAAATGCGGCATCAATGCGCCTAACGGCAAGAATCTGCAGTCGTATGAGATAAGGGTCATCGACTCCCCTGCACTCATTGACTCTATCACGAAAGCAGTGGTAAAGGACAATCCGAAGATTGCCGAGCGTGAAGGTTTCAAGAACATCTTCGTAAACGCGCCGTGCGTGGTCTGCATCGCCTACGACACTCAGTATGACATGGCACAAGTGGATTGCGGATTGCTGGGCGAGAACATCATACTTGCCGCATGGGCAAAGGGTATCGGGTCTTGCTGCCTGGGCAGTTCTGCGCGTTGGATTCTCGATTCGCCGTCAGCCAAAGCTTATCTTGACCGAATGGCCTTCTCCAAAGGCTACGAACTGCTCTACTGCATCGCACTGGGCTATCCTGACGAAAAGCCGGAAGCCAAGCCGAGGCGTGATGATATGATAAGGTTCATGGAATAAAACAGCGGAAGAATCTTCGGATAACGTACGGCTATCGGAAGAAAAAGAAAAACAGCTGAAACGGGTAAAACTCTTGTGCTGACGACGGAAATCCTGATTCATTGATGCCCCGTGGGGCAAGTGTTTCAGATACCGTGTTGAAGTCAGCCGTTTTAAACGTTTCAGCTGTTTGTAAATCGGTTTGCCTAAAATGCCAAAGCCTTAGAATGGCAGATCATCGGTAGACTCGCCTTCAGCGGCTGCACCCGACTCGGGAGCTGGAGGGAACGCCTCACCTGCCGGCATCGGCTGAACGCCTGGAGCCATGGCTGCGGCAACAGCCGGATCAGCAGCAACAGGGCGCACATCGAATGCACGGATGTTGTTGAACCAACGACCGTTATACTCGTGGGCATCAATGTCAAACGATACATTCACTTCCTGACCTACTTGTATATTGAAGCGTGCGATACGGTCTGCACCGAACACACCGAATACCATCTTGCGGGGATAGGCGTCGCGAGTCTCGATTACATAATCCTGGGATTTCCACTCTCCACGTGCTGAGACACCGCTTCTTTCAGGCAATACAGCAATAATTTTTCCTTGTAATTCCATTTTTTCTTCTATAATTATATTTCTTGTTATTTTGTCTATATTATCAGACTTCCTCATAATTTCTGCGAAAGTAACAAAATAGTTTTAAAAAGCAAAACAAATCCCCTTATTTTTTGCTCACCCCAATGTTTTTTTGTAGTTTTGTACTCGATTAAAAAGCATGGCGATTAATCAGAACAGACAAATAAAATAAATACATATATAAAAGATAAAAACAATGAGATTGACATTGTCCAGTGCGGTTTTAGCAAACCGACTCATAACGCTACAGAAAGTACAGAACAGCAAGAATTCACTGCAGATTCTGGACTGCATCCTCTTCGAGGTAAAAGACGGAGTATTAACGCTTACGGCTTCAGACAAGGAGAACGAATTCAAGTCTGCAGTGCAGCTCGACGAAGCAGACATGGACGGAAGGTTCGCCATTAACAGCAAGACAATCATCGACGCCGTAAAGGAACTGCCCGAACAGCCTATTACACTGGAGATTGACACCACGACATACAACGTGAAAATCATATTCCAGAACGGTGACTACAATTTCACGGCACAGAACGCCGACGACTTCCCGCAGGCTCAAGGCGTGCAGGAGGGCTGCACAAGCTTCAAGATTCCTTCCGAAATACTTGCGGACAACATTTCCAGAACATTGTTTGCCACTGCAAACGAGGAGATCCGCCCCGTGATGAACGGAGTATATTTTGACCTGACACCGGAATTCCTTGCCATCGTGGCAAGCGACGGGCACAAGCTCGTCAGGAACAAGGTGTTCAGCATAAAAAACGAAAACAAGACGGCGTTCATCCTGCCGAAAAAGCCGGCAACGCTGCTCAAGAACTCTCTGCCGCACGACGACAGCGAGGTGGAGATAAGATTTGACGACAGAAATGCCGAAATCATTTACAGCTTCGGCACACTCTCATGCCGCCTCATCGAGGGACGCTACCCCAACTACGCATCGGTAATCCCAAGCAACAACCCATGCCAGCTGAATATCGACCGCAGGACATTGCTCGGTTCGCTGCGCCGCGTATTGCCGTTCGCAAGCGAAAGCAGCCAGCTCATCCGTCTGCGCCTGTCTATGGGACAGCTTGAAGTTTCATCCGAGGACATCGACTTCTACACAAGCGCCAAGGAAACCATCGTCTGCGACTACGCAAGCAACCCGATGAGTATCGGATTCAAGGGTTCGTCGCTGATGGAAATACTGAGCAACCTGACAAGTGACGAGGTGACGCTCGAACTCGCCGACCCAAGTCGTCCGTGTATCATCCTGCCTGTGGAGCAGCCGGAGGGGCAGGACATCCTCATGCTCATCATGCCGATGCTGCTTAACGACTAACAGACAGAGAGTCAAGACGGATTGATTCATCCGGATGTTTTACAAAGAACCAAGGAATATTTCAAATGAAACTGAATTTAACAAGACCCCTCGTAGTCTTCGATTTGGAGACTACAGGACTTGACATAGTGAACGACAGAATCTTCCAGCTGTCATACATCAAGGTTTTCCCTGACGGAAACGAAGAAAGGGGTAACCTCTACTTCAACCCAGTGAAGCCCATTCCACAAGAGGTGGTGGAGCTGACCGGAACATCCAACGAGGACGTGGCAGACAAGCCGACCTTCAAGGATATGGCCAAGGAACTCGAAGAGAAATTCAAGGACTGCGACTTTGCCGGCTTCAACTCAAACCACTTTGACGTGCCGATGCTTGCGGAGGAATTCTACCGCTCCGGCATTAACTTCGACTTCAGCAAATGCCGCCTCATCGACGCACAGACCATCTTCCACAAGATGGAAAGGAGAAACCTCGCCGCTGCGTATAAATTCTATACGGGACACAAGATGGAGGACGACTTCGAGGCTCACCGCGCCGACCAAGACACAGAGGCAACATACAGGGTGTTGCAGGGCGAGCTTGACATGTACTCTGCTGAGCGCCAGGAGGAAGAAGACCGCATACTGGAAAACGACATGGACAAGTTGGCTGAGTTCTCAAAGCTCAACGACAACGTGGACTTCTCCGGACGCATTGTGTGGAAGGAGATGAAAGACGCCAACGGAAACACACTGCTCGGCCCGGATGGAAAACCGAGAAAGCAGGAGGTGTTCAACTTCGGAAAATATAAGGGATGGGCTGTGGCAGAAGCCCTCAGACGCGACCCAGGCTACTATAACTGGATATGCACAAGCGACTTCACAAACGACACGAAGCAGGTGCTGACACGCATCCGCCTGCGCGACATGGGGAGATAAGGAAATGCTGAAAGGAAAGAAAATCGTTCTCGGTATCACGGGCAGCATTGCCGCATACAAGGCATGCTACATCATCCGCGGACTGATAAAGGCTGGAGCTGAAGTACAGGTGGTCATAACGCCTGCCGGAAAGGAATTCATCACTCCCATCACGCTCTCCGCCCTCACACACAAGCCCGTGGTAAGCGAATTCTTCTCGCAAAGGGATGGGACATGGAACTCACATGTAGACCTCGGACTATGGGCTGACGCAATGCTCATTGCGCCATGTACAGCCTCAACAATCGGAAAAATGGCACACGGCATCGCTGACAACATGCTCATAACTACCTATTTATCAATGAAGGCGCCCGTGTTCGTTGCTCCGGCTATGGACCTCGACATGTATGCTCATCCGTCTACCCAGAACAACCTCGACACACTGAGAAGCTACGGCAATATCATCATCGAGCCGCAGAGCGGCTTTCTGGCAAGCGGACTCGAAGGCAAAGGACGCATGGAGGAACCGGAAAGGATTGTGGAGTTTCTTGACAACCACTTCAAGCAGGATGCCACAAGCAGCAGCAACCTGACGGGCAAGAAGATTCTCATAACCGCCGGCCCCACATACGAGAAGATAGACCCCGTAAGATTCATCGGCAACTATTCAAGCGGCAAGATGGGGTTCGCCCTCGCCGAAGAGTGCATGAGAAGAGGAGCCGACGTGACACTCATCGCCGGCCCTGTATCGCGCAACTGCTCACAATCGATAAGGAGAATCGACGTGGAGAGTTGCGAGGAGATGTATAATGCAGCCACAGAAGCCTTTGCATCCCACGATGCAGCAATACTGTGTGCCGCAGTAGCTGATTTCCGCCCCGAAACGACCGCCGACAGAAAGATAAAGAGGGAGAAGGATGACCTTATACTAAAGCTCTGTCCGACCAATGACATCGCCGCTTCGCTCGGCAAGATGAAAAGCAAAGAACAGAAGCTCATCGGATTCGCCCTGGAAACAAACGACGAGGAGACAAATGCGAAAAAGAAACTCAAGAAGAAAAACCTTGACTTCATCGTATTGAACTCCACGAGAAACGAGGGAACGACGTTCCGAAGCGACTACAACAAGATTTCGATTATTTCGGAAAACGGCAAGATCGATTTCGACAAGAAGCCTAAAGCCGACGTGGCAAAGGACATCGTGAACGAAATGGAGAAACTATGGTAAAACGATATGGACCATCACTTTAGAAGCAACATTCTATCGTGTTGGTTCATAAATGTTTAACTCTATACTGAAAACCTATTATGAAACGACTTATCTGCTTGGTTCTTATATTTCTGGCTACATGTTCATACATGAAGGCACAGGAGCTGCAAGCCAAAATCACAATAAACCACAACCAGATTCAAGGCACCGACGCAAGCGTGTTCGAAAGTCTGCAACAGACTCTCGAACAGTTTATCAATGACCGCCAGTGGACGGACTACCAGTTCCAGAAGAACGAAAGAATCGTCTGCAACTTCAACATAACGGTGACCAAGTACGACCAGTCGTCGAACAGACTGACCTGCAGTGCTCTGATACAGGCAAACCGTCCGGTATACAATTCCGCATACACCACGACCTTATACAACAACAAGGACAACGACTTCAACTTCGAGTTCTCACAGTTTGACCAACTGAACTTCAATGAGGAGCAGATAGACAACCAGCTCACAGCGCTCATCGCCTACTATGCCTATCTAATCATAGGACTCGACCTTGACAGTTTTTCGCCTATGGGCGGAGAGGACGTGCTACAGAGATGCATGAACCTGACGAACAATGCTCAGAACCTGGCCTTCACCGGATGGAAATCCTTCGAGACAGACAGGAACAGGTTCGCCATAATAAACGACTATCTTGACACAGCGATGAAACCCTTCCGACAGTTGCAGTATGACTACTACCGCACCGGACTTGACGAAATGGCGAATAACGCCGACCGCGGAAGGACAAATATCACCACGGCACTGGAGAACAATCTGAAGAAAGTGCATGAAGACAAGCCGCTGAGCAGTCTGCCGGCTATATGGACAGACTACAAGAAGGATGAACTTGCCAACATATATAAGGGCAAGGGAACGCAGAAGGAAAAGGAAAGCGTCTACGAGATACTCTTCTCAATCAACCCGTCACAAAACAATTCTTGGGAAAAAATCAAGGAATAGGAAATGCTGAAACAACTTTATATAAAGAATTTTGCGCTTATCGACACGCTCGACATGAGATTCCACCCCGGCTTCTCTGTCATTACAGGTGAAACCGGAGCCGGAAAGAGCATCATCCTCGGAGCCATCAACCTGCTTCTCGGGCAGAGAGCTGACTCCAAACTAATAAAGAAGGGATGCGACAAATGCATCATAGAGGCGCATTTCGACCTATCGAAATACGACATGAAGGGTTTCTTCGACGAGAACGACATCGAATATGATGCCGAAGACTGTATCATGCGCCGTGATCTGACGGCAGCGGGCAAGAGCCGTGCGTTCATCAACGACACACCCGCACCGCTTGCAACGATAAAGAGGCTCGGCGAACAACTCATCGACATACATAGTCAGCATCAGAACCTGATGCTCAACAGCGAAGACTTTCAGCTGAACGTACTCGACATCATCTCCCAGGACTCATCCATGGTAAACGACTACAACGCCGCCTACAGGAAACTAACAGAAGCGCGCAGAGCTGTAGCCGAAATGAAGGAGGAAATAGAGAAAGGCATTGAGAACGAAGAGTTCCTGAGGTTTCAATACAAGGAACTTGAAGATGCCAATCTTGAAGTCGGAATGCAAGAGAAGCTTGAAGCAGAAGCCGAAAAGCTCAACCATGTAGAGGATATAAAAAGCGCCCTATATCAAGCCGACGGAATAATGAGCGGCAGCGAAGGCAACGGTGTGGTGGAGCAGATAAAGGAAGCTGCAAAAGCCATTGAAGGCATAAAAGATATTTTCCCCGACGTGGAGGAAATCAATAGCAGACTGGAAGATTGCTATATCGAACTGAAAGACCTTGCCCAGGAAATCAACGTCAAGGCCGAGGACATAGACTTTGAACCTGGCAGACTACAGCAGGTAGACGACCTGCTTGATAATATCTATTCGCTGGAGCAAAAACATCATACGGACTCCGTTGAAGAGCTTATTAGTATAAAGGACAGGCTGCACGAACAGATATGCAATATCGACAACAGCGACGAAAGACTGAAGGAACTTGAAACTGAGGAGCAGAAAGCCATGGAGGCATGCAAGAAGAAAGCAGCAACGTTGACTGCAACAAGGAAGAAAGCAGCCAAGATCGTGGAAGAAGGAATGAAAAAGCGACTCGTGCCACTGGGAATCCCCAACGTGAGATTCGCCATAGACATTGAGCCGAAGGATTTCATGAAAGACGGTTGCGACAGGGTGTCGTTCCTTTTCAGCGCCAACACAAATACAGAGTTACAACCTGTTTCACAAGTTGCATCCGGCGGAGAAATCGCCCGAGTAATGCTCTCGCTGAAAGCAATGATAAGCAGTGCAGTGAAACTTCCTACAATCATCTTTGACGAAATCGACACCGGCGTAAGCGGCAAGATTGCCGAAAAGATGGCAATAATAATGCAGGAGATGGCCCAAAGCGACAGGCAAGTTATAAGCATAACGCACCTGCCACAGATTGCCGCACGCGGAACGAACCATTACAAGGTATATAAGGAAGAGACCAACAATGGTACGACAAGCCGCATGAAGGAACTCCAAATGGAAGAACGCACCGATGAGATTGCCCAGATGCTGAGCGGTGCAGACATCACTGAGGCCGCAAGACACAACGCCGCAGAACTGCTGAAGCTATGCAGCAACTAAAAATATAACAATCAATTATGAATTACAATATGAATACTTGCAAGAAACTATTTCTAACCATCATCGCCATATTTATTACATCAAGCATAATAGCGCAAAGCTCTGCGGTAAAGAAAACGGCGGAGAATGTCTTTACTCTGACCACATTTAAGAAAGACGGCAGTCTGCTTGCGTCAAGCCATGGTGTTTTCACAGGCGCAAACGGTGAAGCAATAAGTAATCTAAAACCCTTTATCGGTGCAGCGGAGGCTGTAGCCATTGACATTAAGGGGAACAAGCACAAAGTGACAAGAATATTGGGCGTCAATGATATATACGACGTAGCAAGATTCAAAGTGGATGGCAGCACAAAATCCGCAAATGCGGCAAAGGCTGGAGCAGTTGCCGGCTCATCACTATGGTTGATTCCATACACAAACAAATCAGCAAAGCCCGTAGCAGCAAGTATAAAAAGCGTGGAAAAGTTCATGAACGCCTATTCATATTACATCTTCACCATGAACAACACGGACAATGCTGACGGTTGTCCTTTCGTCAATGACAACGGCGAAGTTGTAGGACTTCTGCAGACATCGTCTTTAAATACAGACATCTACGCTACTGACGCCAATTTCGTTCTCTCGCTGAAGCCTAATGCGCTGTCCTTGAACAGCGAAACGCTCCGCAAGATTGGAATTCCAACAGCCCTGCCCGAAGACAAAGAGCAGGCAATGCTGGCTCTTATGCTCACTTCACAGAACAATGACTCCCTGAAATACGCCGCAGCCGCAAATGACTTCATAGAAAGGTTTCCCGACCTCATAGACGGATATTCCGCCAAGGCACAAATAGAGATAAACGCAAACCGCTTTGACGATGCGGCAAGATGTATGGAAGAGGCAATAAGAAAGGTTACGGCAAAAGCGGACGCACACTACAATTACGCAAAACTCATTTATCTGAAAGAGGTTTACAAGAATGACTTACCGTTCGACAAATGGAATCTCGACAAGGCGATGGACGAAACAAGCCTCGCATACTCCATCAGCCCTCTCCCACTCTACAAGGACCTTGAAGGACAGATTCTCTTTGCAAAGGCTGATTACAACAAAGCCTACGACACATTCATGGCGCTCACCGAAAGCAACTTGAAAGGCGGAGACCTGTATTACAATGCCGCTCTCTGCAAACAGCAGCTAAAGGCTCCCGATACGGAAATCATCGCCCTGCTCGACAGTGCCGTGAATAATGCAGACACCCTTAATTACGCAAATTCCGCAAAATACTATCTGATGAGGGCTGAGCTTTACAACAAGATGCAGAACTACCGTCAGTCCGTCTTCGACTATACCAGATATGAGATTGCATGTGGCGGTAAGATGACAGCAGAATTCTATTACAACCGCGAACAGATAGAAATAAAGGCTAAGCTCTTCAAGCAAGCCCTGAACGACATCAACAACGCCATATACCTTGCACCCAAAGAACCAACATTCCTTGCAGAAAGAGCCTCTCTACTGCTACGTCTGAACATGCACACAGAAGCCATCGAATCAGCAACAAGATGCATTGAAACAGCTCCGGATTTCTCCGACGCCTATCTCGTGCTCGGTCTTGCACAGATAAAGACTGGAAACAAAACCGAGGGCGTTTCCAATCTGAACAAGGCCAAGGATATGGGTAACCCTCAGGCCCAAGGTCTGATAGACAAATACGCCAAATAAAAGCACACCTATCATGGATAAGAGCAACAAGCTTATCATTGCCATCGGCAGTAATTTCAACCAAAGGGAGAATATTGACTACGCCAAAAAACACCTTTCATTGATTCTCGGTGACAGCATCGCCTTCTCTGAAGAAATGTGGACTGCCCCCATAGGCATAGAATCCGACAAGTTCATAAACTGCCTCTGCGTATCGGCAACAAGCCACACATACACCCAGACTGCAAATGCCCTGAAACACATAGAGAAGAAATGCGGCAGGACTAAGAAGAACGACAAGGAGCACAAAATCCCCCTGGACCTTGACATCCTGCTGTTCGGGAGTGAGAAGTTCCACACGGACGACTGGAACAGAGAATACGTAAGAAAACTTATCCACAATTTTGAAAAAGAAAAAGAATGTTTTATTTTAGATCCAATAACAAGATGAAAAAAAATTTTAACCTTAAAACAATCCTGACTGCTGTAATTGCATTCGCATGCACAACAGTAATGGGACAGGACTTTGACGAATACTTTGAAAACAACACACTGCGCGTGAACTTCATCCTTGGCGGCAATGCCACCGAACAGGATATTCTCATCGAGAACATGCAGTCCATCCCCGAATGGTATGGCAGGAAGAACAACCTCTCTGAACTTCCAGTGCAGGGCAATGCGCAATTCGAACTGAAAGACCACAAGACCGGCAAAGTAATCTACAGGAATTCCCTTTCCACACTATTCCAGGAATGGCAGACGTACCCGGAGGCAAAAACCACACGCCGTTCTTTCGAAAACGTAATCCTCATGCCTATGCCCAAAGACACTGTGGACCTGACTATCAACATCCGCAACAACAGGCAAGAAATAACGAGATCACTCACCGAGACCATCAACCCTAAAGACATTCTCATCAAGAGATTCAGCTCAAAGGCCACTCCATACGAAGTGATGCAAGCAGCAGCAGATTCAAAGAAGTGCATACACATTGCCTACCTTGCCGAAGGCTATACTGAGGCAGAAATGGACAAGTTCCTTGCAGATGCCAAGGTTGCAAACGATGCACTCTTCTCCCATGAGCCATTCAAGGCATACAAGGACAGATTCAACGTCATAGCCGTGAAATCGCCATCTGTCGACAGCGGCACGAGCGTTCCACGAAAAGGAGAATGGAAGAACACAGCCCTCGGTTCAAACTTCGACACATTCTATAGCGAGCGCTATCTTACAACGCTCAACATGAACAAGGTGCATGACTGGCTCGCCGGAACCCCCTACGAGCACATCATCATCCTCGTAAACACCGATGTATACGGCGGAGGCGGCATTCTGAACTACTACAACCTGAGTTCGACAGGCCACAAATATTACAAGCCGGTCATCGTACACGAGTTTGGACACAGCTTCGCCGGACTTGCCGACGAATACGCCTACGACGACGAACCTCTCGGAATATATTCAAAAGACGTGGAGCCTTGGGAGCCAAACATCACAACACTCGTAAACTTCAAGGACAAATGGGAAAACCTAATCAAGAAAGGCACTCCAACTCCGACACCTCTGAGCAAAGACCCGAAAGTCATAAAGAACAGAGTAGGACTCTTCCAGGGCGGAGGCTACGACCTGAAGAATGTCTATAGAGGTGTGCAAGACTGCCGCATGAGAACCAATCTCCATCCAGAATTCTGCATCGTATGCCGCAATGCTCTGGAGAAACTGATAAGATTCTATACAGAATAAACCTACCATAATGAACATGAGCATAAGGAATATTGCAATCATAGCGCTATCCTTTCTCTTTTCATTCACAGCCCAAGGGCAAACAGCCGACAAGATGCCAGACAAAGATCAGTTGGCTGTTGCCCTTGACTATTTTGGAAGCGGAAAATACAGGGAAGCATTGAATATCCTTTCAAGGCTTGACAAAAAATACAAGCTGAACCCAAGATTCAAGGCTTATATCGGACTCTGTCATTACTATGAATGGAATTACAGAACGGCGTGCAACTATCTCGATTCATGCATGAACGACATCGAGGTATACGCCCCACATGAGCGGAGCGTATATTATTTTGCCGATGCCGAAAGCCATTTCATTCTCGGAGAATACGACAAGTGCATCCCACTGTACGAAAAACAACTTACAGTCTGCTACAACAAAGAAAAAGGTGACGTCTTCTTCCGTCTTGGCTTTTGCTATATGAACAAAGGCGAATGGCAGAATGCGCTCGACAATCTCAATTCCTCCCTACTCCATTACGAGCAATTCGGCTATCCACAGAACAAGCAGGCAAGAGTGATACAGCTTCAGAAAATGATCAAGGGCTGCTTAAAGAAACTAAAGACCACAAATCAAGGTCTATAATTCCCTAAAGTTTACCGATACGACAAGAGGTCAGAACCTGCAACCAAGCCTTGCCGTAAAGAAATATGAGCGGCGATTGATATCAACACAGAACTTATTAATATCATGAGAATACTCTCCACCAAAATAGACATGTCCGAAGGAAATGTTCAATCCAGCCCGAGCACGGAACATAAACCGACTTAAATAGCCCTCAACATCTTTGTCAAAAACATTTATACTACTAGTCATATCAGTCTTTAAATCGCCATACAAGTAACCGGCGAAGCTGAATCCCACATATGGTTCAAGAGCACAAGAACCATCTGCAAAAGGCAACCTATACATAACGTCAACAGGAACTTCCAAAGAAATCATTGTGAGTTTACAATTTACATTCTGATAATAATCCACATCTCTTTCCGCCCAAGAATAACTAAGCATTCCACCAACCTGAAGAAAAGAGCGCCTGGTACCACAGAACTTCATTGAATGCATGTAGCCAAACGACAAGACATTGATATCCAAAGGAGAACCATTGATATTATGTATACTGTAACTACCGAAAATACCATTCATACCATTAGCAACTCCATCGGAATTAGTGTAATTATTCCCAGAAGGAATCTCCCTTGCCCCAACTTGTTCATCTCTTACGACATGTTCTTTATATACAGTCTTATGGAGAGAAATGCCACTATTACTATTATTTAATGTATTATCATTATCGGGCGAATAAAACTTCTTGGAAACTGGCTTATCCATTTTTCCGGCACAACAGATTTCCAACCGTTTCCATCCACAACGCATGTATCTGTATTGACAACTTGTGCCACAACAGGAACCACTACAAATAATGTCAGTAAAGCTATCAAATTTTTCATTTTATGTACGTCTTCATAAGTATTACGACACAAAAGTAATACATTTCATGCAGAAATAAAAATATTCTTGTATCAATTATACGACAATTGCTATAAAACACAAGTTCAAAAGACATATCCCAAATGCCAGCGGCAATACGGTCAAAATAATATAAAACAGAACTTATCCATTATTGATAACAACAGGGGGTAGGTAAAATGTAAAGGTTATGCAAAAATTATCACAAAATGTTTGCCGAAACGGAAAATAACATTATCTTTGCAGAAGAATTAAAGAGACAAAAGAAACAGGACCGTATCGGTTAGATCGGGATACTCATCAATTTAAAAACGAAAACCGAGATGATTTCTTTTGCTAATGGCGGGCCACGTGTCCTGGTAACGGGATTAGCTGTAAAGCCGGTGGATTACAAAGGCGGAGAACTCTCAAATCTTACTAGCTCGGAGTTTCATCACATCACGGTGCGGTCTTTTTAATACAGAAGCGGTGAATCCTTGTACTATGAATACAGGAGACACCGCTTCTTCAGTTTCTACGGCAACAATATTGTTTTAAACCATAATATAATAGAATCATGTTCTCAGGAATTGTAGAAGAGTTTGCTACCGTTACCGGCATAAAGAAATATGGCGGCAACATCGATTTCACATTCAAATGCTCATTTGTAGACGAACTGAAGATTGACCAAAGCGTCGCCCACAACGGCGTATGCCTCACCGTAGTTGAGATAAAGGACGGCACATACACCGTAACCGCCATGAGCGAAACTCTGGAAAGGACAAACCTCGGACTGCTCTCCGTGGGCGACAAGGTGAACATCGAGCGCTCAATGGTCATGAACGGCAGACTCGACGGCCATATCGTGCAGGGACACGTGGACCAGACAGCAAAGTGCGTTGACATGAAGGATGCGGACGGAAGCACATATTTCACCTTTGAATATCCGGAAAACAAGGAGATGGCAAAGCGCGGATACTTCACCGTGGACAAAGGCAGCGTAACCGTAAACGGCGTATCGCTCACAGTATGCAACCCTACCGACAACGCCTTCACCGTGGCCATAATCCCATACACAAGGGAGAACACCAACTTCTGCGACATAAAGGTGGGCACGACGGTAAACATTGAGTTCGACATCCTCGGAAAGTACATTGCAAGACTCAAACATTTCGAATAATATAAAAACATAATGGAAGCGAATCACAAAATCAACAAAGTGGGGCTTCGCAACCTCCATATGGAGGACTACGACCAATTGGCACGATCGTTCAAACGCATTTATGCCGACCACGACGTATTTTGGACAAAAGAACAAATCAAGAAACTAATCACCATCTTCCCTGAAGGCCAGGTGGTGATTGTCGTTGACGACAAAATCGTGGGTTGCGCCCTTTCAATCATCGTGGACTACAACATGGTGAAAGGCGACCACACCTATGCTCAGGTTACAGGAAACGAGACATTCAACACCCACAAGCCCAACGGCAACATTCTCTACGGCATAGAAGTGTTCATACACCCCGACTACCGCGGACTACGCCTTGCACGAAGGATGTATGAATACCGCAAGGAACTGTGCGAAAAACTCAACCTGAAGGCTATTATGTTTGGCGGAAGGATTCCGAACTACCATAAATACGCTGACGCCATGCGCCCGAAGGAATATATCGAAAAAGTGCGTTCACGCGAGATATACGACCCTGTGCTGACATTTCAGCTGAGCAACGACTTCCACGTAAGGCGCGTCATCCGCAATTATCTGCCGAACGACGAGGAATCAAAACACTGCGCCACACTACTGCAATGGGACAACATCTATTATCAGCCACCGACGGACTCCTACGTGGAGCGCCGCCCAACGGTAAGAATCGGCTGCGTGCAATGGCAGATGCGATCCTACCACACCATCGACGACGTGTTCGAACAGGTGGAATTCTTCGTGGATGCCGTCTCCGACTACAAGAGCGACTTCATACTTTTCCCCGAATATTTCAACGCACCGCTCATGGCGAAATACAACGACATGGGAGAGGCGCAATCCATACGCGCACTGGCTGACTATACGGAGAAGATGAGAGACCGCTTCATAGAACTCGCCATAAGCTACAACATAAACATCATTACGGGCAGTATGCCATACGTGAAGGACGACGGATTGTATAACGTGGGATTCCTGTGCCGGAGAGACGGTTCTTATGACATGTATGAGAAAATCCACGTCACACCCGATGAGCAAAAGAGCTGGGGTCTGAGCGGAGGAAACTCGCTGAAAACCTTCGACACCGACTGCGGCAAGGTGGGCGTTCTGATATGCTATGATGTGGAATTCCCCGAACTCTCGCGCCTGATGGCAGAAGACGGAATGCAGATTCTCTTTGTGCCGTTCATGACGGACACGCAGAACGCATATTCACGTGTACGAGTCTGCGCCCAGGCACGCGCAATAGAAAACGAGTGCTATGTTGCCATTGCCGGCAGCGTTGGCAATCTGCCGAGGGTTCACAATATGGACATCCAGTATGCACAATCGGCTGTCTTCACGCCATGCGACTTTGCTTTCCCGAACAACGGAATGCGTGCGGAAGCCACGCCTAACACTGAAATGATCCTTGTTTCAGACGTAGACCTGAACCTGCTCAATGAACTTCACACCTATGGAAGCGTGAGAAACCTGAGAGACAGACGCAGCGACCTGTACGAGCTCAAGATGAAAAAGAAATAACACCCACTCAAGCCCTGGAGTGATTCCATGAAGTCGACTCCGGATTTTAAGATTTCCCGTCAGGAAAGACATACGGACAACCATATCAAGAATTGTTCCATTTTTCCTCTCGGGAAATCTTATTTTTTGTATACAGGAAAAAGAGGGCTTCCGGCAAACCCTAATGGACGATTTGGGCTAAAAGCGCATCGTCGAAACAGACAATCAGGGTATAAAAAACCGCAACGGAATATCAATCCGTTGCGGAAAAGTTTAACCGAAATGAATGGGGCTTAACAAGAAAGAAATACGTTCTCTCCTTTATAGCCCTTTTGAAATAAAAACAATCTTACTGATGCTGGTCTCTGAGCAAGTCGTTAACGGTCTTTACCGGATTGAACGTAGAGAGAGGAACTTCCACAAAAATCGTATTCCAGTCGCTCATCGCTCCATTCCATAAACCAGGAAGTTCCAAAGCCTTTAGGTCTTTTCCGTTCTTACTCTTGCTGCTGATGAATCCCGTGGTACGGTCCACGAAATCGGGCAGGTTGAACTTCTCGCCCTTATAATTCTTCACAGCGCATACGAGGTCCACAGGATTGAAATGGGTTCCCTCGGTAAACATCTTCATATACTCCGCATTAGCCGTGTCTATCTGGCTGCTTTCAAGAATCTGAAGACTGACAGTACCGTCCTGGTTGTATGTAAGGAACGGACCGCCACCTGGCTCACCAACATTTTTCACCACGCCACAAACCCGCATCGGCCTGTTAAATTTCTTCTTCAGGTATTCAATGAGTTCTTCCCTCGTCAATTTTTCCAAACCTGCCCTCCGGCAACAGAGGTCATTCTTCAGGAAACCAACCATTTCATCAATGTCAATATCTTCATAGGTACCTTCATCCAACATATTCAGATACCCAAATACTGTGCGCTGAAAACTGACGAGCACACCGGCGATAACCTGCTTGTAGGTCACGGTGTCCTTCTTCAATCTGTCCGGCACAACATTGTCGATATTCTTTATAAACACCACGTCTGCCGGAATCTCATTCAGATTCTCAATCAAAGCTCCGTGGCCGCCCGGACGGAAAAGCAGACTTCCATCGGCATTGCGGAACGGTGTGTTGTCCGGATTCACAGCGATTGTATCTGTGCTCGGCTTCTGCTCGGAGAATGAGATGTCATACTTCACATTATACTTCTTCTCGTACTTACCCTTGGTTTCGGCAACCTTCTTCTCAAAAAGGGTGCGATGCTCAGGACTCACTGTATAGTGTAGATGAACCATACCATTGCTGTCGGCATACAATGCTCCCTCCACCAGATGTTCTTCCAACGGTGTGCGCGCACCATCCTCATATTTATGGAAAAGCAGGAGTCCCTTCGGCAACTGACCGTAATTAAGCCCCTTCTTCTCAAGCAAGTTTGCAACTACAGCCTTGTAGTTCCCTTCTGCCATCAGGACCTTTATGCCTTTGCCTTCATTCTTCTGGCACATCTCATCAAGCGCAGGATAGAATGCAAATTTCTCCACATTGTCAAAGAAATGCTTCTCAAAATCTGTCGTCGGCACGTTATACTCCGCATCGAGGAAGGCGAACATGTTCTTGAACATACGGCTTGCGGCTCCACTGGCAGGAACAAACTTCACAATTTTCTTTCCTTCAGCTTTATAGTTTTTCCATGCCTCCGTATACATCTCCACATCGTCTTCGCCCATAGCTAATATTCCGTTGTCCACACTTGCTGCGGCATCGAGTTTCAGAAACGGGAAGCCTGTTTTGAATTCATTCAACTGTTTTTCAATCTGAGCCTCTGATATGCCTTTAGCGGCAATCTGCTCCATGTCTTTTGGTGATAACATAAGTATTATTTTTTAAGTTTGATTATTTTTATAAGTTTATGCCAATAGCTGTTTTCACTCATGCAAATTTACTGTTTTTTTAGCAAAATGCTTTACCGTTTCATATATTATTTCTTTTTTTCATCAAATAATAATAGTAAAGTAATATAAAACGTGCAATTTTATTACCTTTGCAGTCAATATCTCGGCATAAGCCAAGCAACAAAACAATATGCTTATGGATAATAAACTTGTTTTTACCGAAAAAGAAAAGACCGATTTTCGCGAAATCGTGAATAAACTGCGTGGCGCAAACGGCTACGCACTGACAAAGGACGATGAGATAAACATATTCAGACATCTCAGGAACGCCATTGACGAAAACCGAATCCAGCGCGATATTTTCGGTCTGAACCCAATATTGCTAAGCATGCAGACTGCTCTAATCGCAATTGACGAGATAGGGCTGAAGCGCGACGGAACTATCGCTGTGCTGCTGTATGCAAGTGTGGCACATGGCGACGAGGCCGCTTTCGACGAATCGCTGAAGCAGTTCGGGGAGTCTGTCACCAAGATTCTGAAGGGCCTCGTCCATATCCAGGACCTCTACAAGAAGAACCCTGTAATCGAAAGCGAGAACTTCCGCAACCTGCTTTTGTCGTTCGCCGAAGACATGAGGGTAATCCTGATAATGATTGCCAACAGGGTGAACCTGATGAGGCAGATTCGAGACACAGAGAACGTAGAGGCAAAGCAGCGCGTCAGCGAGGAGGCAAGCTACCTCTATGCTCCACTTGCCCATAAGCTCGGACTATACAAGCTGAAGAGCGAACTGGAGGACCTCAGTCTGAAATACCTTGAGCACGATGCTTATTACATGATCAAGAACAAGCTCAACGAGACAAAAGCGAGTCGCGACAGATATATTGAACAGTTCATCGCACCTATCAAGAAGAAGCTTGAGGATGAAAACCTGAAATTCCACATGAAAGGCAGGACGAAGAGCATACACAGCATATGGCAGAAGATGAAGAAGCAGAAATGTGACTTTGAGGGCATCTACGACCTCTTTGCCATCAGAATCATCCTCGATTCCCCGATTGAGCTCGAAAAGGTGCAGTGTTGGCATGTGTTCGCGCTCATCACTAATATGTACCAGCCCAACCCGAAGCGTCTGCGCGACTGGCTGAGTGTGCCTAAATCAAACGGATACGAGAGTCTGCACATAACAGTGAAAGGTCCCGAGAACAAATGGGTGGAGGTACAGATACGTACTGAGAGAATGGATGAGATTGCAGAGCGCGGACTCGCAGCCCACTGGAGATACAAGGGAATCAAGGGCGACGGAGGTATGGATGAATGGCTGACGAGCATACGGCGTGCGCTGGAAAACAACGACGACCGCCAGGTCATCGACGATTTCAAGATGGACCTCTATGAGGACGAGATATTCGTATTCACCCCAAAGGGCGATCTGATGAAATTCCCGAAGGGAGCCACCGTGCTTGATTTTGCATACCGCATACACTCCAACGTGGGTAACCACTGCGTCGGAGCGAAAATCAACGGCAAGGTGGTGACATTCCGCCACGTATTGAAGAGCGGCGACCAGATAGAGATCATGACCTCAAACAGCCAGAAGCCAAAGCAGGACTGGCTGAACATCGTGAAGACAAGTCGCGGAAAGGCAAAGATTCGCATGGCTCTTAAAGAGACACAGGTGAAGGACGGTCTGTATGCCAAGGAGATGCTGGAGCGCAGAATGAAGAACCGCAAGATCGAATTGGACGAAAGCACGATGTCACATCTGATAAAGAAGCTGGGATTCAAAGAGACGAACGATTTCTACAAGAGGATTGCCGACGAAACGCTCGACATCAACCACGTGATAGAGAAATACCAGGAAGTACAGGCCCACGACAACAATCTCTTGACCACGCAGCAGCCAGTAAGGAGCGCCGACGAATACAACTACGAGAATCCAGCCGAGGAACTTGCCAACAGCAGCAGTGACGTGCTCGTAATCGACCGCAATCTGAAAGGCATCGATTACCAGTTGGCCAATTGCTGCCGGCCGATATACGGTGACAAGGTGTTCGGTTTCGTTACTGTAAACGGTGGAATCAAGATTCACCGCTGCGACTGTCCTAACGCACCGGAACTGCGCAAGCGCTTCGGTTATCGAATCGTAAAGGCGAAATGGAGCGGAAAGGACGGAGCACAATACACCACAACGCTCAAGATTATCGGCAACGATGACATTGGCATCGTGAACAACATCACAAGTGTCATCGCCAAAGAGGAGAAGATAATGATGAGAAGCATCAACATCAACATCGACAGCCACGACGGATTGTTCAGCGGAAATCTCGAAATCAAGGTGGAAGACAATACGAAGCTCAACCTGCTGATAAAGAAATTACGCACTATAAAGGGTGTAAAGCAAATTATCAGGTTGTAAATTGTAGGGTTTTTATAAAAAAATAGTAATTTTGCAGAATAGTTCCATATCATGCCCAGTTAATGATAGAGACAGAAGAAGAAAATTAACGTAAAACAATATAATATGCTTACACTAAAACTTATCAGTGAAGAAACTGAACGTGTAATTAAAGGCCTGGAGAAGAAACATTTCGAAGGAGCAAAACAGGCCGTGTATGATGTTCTCGCTCTTGACAAGATGCGCCGCGAGACACAGCAGAAGCTTGATGCACATCTTCAGGAGGGAAAGAAGAAGGCTGCTCAGATTGGAGCCTTGATGAAGGAAGGAAAGAAAGATGAAGCCAACGCAATAAAGGAAAGCGTGGCAGCTCTGAAAGAGGAGTCAAAACTCCTCGACCATGAGCTTAACGACATACAGCAGAAGCTTACCGTATTACTCTGCTCCATTCCGAATATTCCCAATGATGATGTCCCGGAAGGCAAGGACGCATCAGACAACGTGGTGGTAAAGGAAGGCGGAATCATCCCAGAACTTCCTGAGGATGCCATGTGCCATTGGGATCTTTGCAAGAAATACAACCTTATCGACTTTGACCTCGGTGTGAAGGTGACTGGCGCCGGTTTCCCATTCTATATCGGAAAAATGGCCCGTCTGCAGCGTGCGCTCGAAGCTTTCTTCCTCGAAGAAGCACGCAAGAACGGATACCTTGAAGTTCAACCGCCATACGTGGTAAACGAGGCTTCAGGCTATGGAACCGGCCAGTTGCCAGACAAGGAAGGACAGATGTACCACGCCAATCTCGATAACTTGTATCTTATCCCTACTGCCGAGGTTCCTGTCACGAACATCTTCCGCGATGTAATTCTCGACGAGAACGACCTGCCTATCAAGCGTTGTGCATACTCAGCTTGTTTCCGCCGCGAAGCTGGTTCATACGGCAAGGACGTGCGCGGCTTGAATCGTCTGCATCAGTTCGACAAGGTTGAGATTGTACGTATCGACAAGCCAGAACATTCCTACGAATCACTGAAGGAAATGCTCACACACGTTGAAGGACTGCTCATCAAGTTGGAATTGCCATACCACATCCTCCGTCTGTGTGGCGGCGACATGAGCTTCACGTCGGCCATCTGCTACGATTTCGAAGTTTGGAGCGCAGCACAGAAAAAATGGCTTGAGGTTTCTTCTGTAAGTAATTTCGAAAGCTATCAGGCAAACCGCTTGAAGTGTCGCTATCGCAACGCTGCCACAAAGAAGACTGAACTATGCCACACGCTGAACGGATCAGCCCTTGCCCTGCCACGTATCGTTGCCGCAATCATTGAGAATAACCAGACTCCAGAAGGCATCCGCGTTCCGAAGGTTCTCGTTCCGTACTGCGGATTTGAGATGCTTGACGACAAGAATTTCTAAAATCATCCATTTTTCAAGATAAATAGGGGGGGGGTATCATATCCCCCTACTATCACGAACAAGTTAAGCCCCGACTTCTGATTTCATTCAAAGTCGGGGCTTACTTATGCGTATATCAGATTTTACTTTCTATTTCTTCTCTGCTTCACCGGCAGCAGACTTACGAGATGCTGCAGTGCGCTTCGCCGGAGTCTTCTTTGGTACAGCTTTCTTGGCAACTGACTTAGTGACAGTCTTCTTCTTTTCTGCAGCCTTTTCAATCTTTGCCTTCAGCTTCTCCTCATCTTCCTGAAGCTTGGCTACTTTTGTCTTCAACCGCACAATCTCATTATCCTTCATCATGATTTCATCACCCTGATTCTTGATAGTTGTAAGCAAAGAGTCAAGTTCATCATTGTCAATATCCTCCGGATAAAGCGAATTGACACGATTGATAAAATCACCGAGAATATTCATATAGTTTGTAAAAGCATCGAAAGGCGAACTATAAATGCCACGGTCAAGCCCCACATTGGAGGGCTTGGTGGTCATAAAGCGGAAATTGTTGCTTGCCTGCAGATAATCCCAGTCTTGATTGATTCGCGGATCGTTGGCAATACGCACCCTGTCTGCAATACTATACAGTTTGTTAAATGCCTCGCGCTGCATCGGATTACCCAACCAGCAACTCACATCACGTTCTTCATCAACCCATGACATAGCATCAGGCACAAGCAAATCACCTACGCTCTTCATCTTTCCACAAATCTCGGAAGGAGTGGAGAACGTAATGCCCTTCTGCTTCGCACATCTCGGCAAAGCCTTGATGAACTCAAGGATATTTGAAGACAACGGCTGGGATATACCCAGAGCGAGAAGCTCCATGAAGATATTGATAACCTGCTCATTGTCAGGCAGAGAAGCTATCTTATTGATATAATTATCAGCAAACAGAGGATAGCCTGACCAGTCAGTGTTGCTGAAGCGCAGACTAATATCATCACTCAATTCAACATCACGGAGCAGTAGCTTCAGATTTGGAGCCATACAGCAATTATATACATAATGTGGAGACTTCCAACCCAACACCTGTTTTGCCCCTTCTGTCAGAACACCTTTGAATCCCATAGAAGCAGCAAGATTTCCAATTTCATCACTATATATAAGCGAAGAGTTACGCAATACTGTCGGCTTCTTGCCAAAATACTCCTCCATCTTAGCCATCTGCTTCTTCACGTCCGCTTCAAAGCATTCATCGTTGACAAGTGATGACAAGCCATGAGAATAAGGCTCAGCGAGGAATTCCACGCATCCTGTATCGTTAAGCTCCTGCAACTTGGCAAGAACCTGAGGTGCATGCATCTCAAGCTGTTCGATACCGACACCAGAGATTGAGAAAGCAACCTTGAAATATTCTCCATGCTCCTTTATCATCTCCAGGAACGTATTCAATGCCGGCATGTAAGAACGCTCTGCTATATCACTGATGGTACGGTCGTTCTCATAATCATCATAATAGTAATGGTCTGTACCGATGTCAAAGAAACGGTATCTCTTCAAATGTATTATCTGGTGTATTTCAAAATACAAGCAAATTGTTTTCATCTTATATAGATTTTTTGTTATTTATCGTGTTAAGATCACTTATCGCTATTTGGAAAGCAACTGGTCATATAACTTGCGAATTCTAAGTCCTACTTTCTCCCATGTTATCTGGTCAACCTCTTTCTTTCCTTCTTCCTGGAGATAATGGAACAGACTATCATTGTGGCAAATTGAATATATGGCGTCTGCAATAGCATGAATATCCCAATAGTCAACCTTGATACAATTGGTGAGAATCTCTCCACAACCACTCTGCTTGGAGATAATCGTAGGTGTACCACACTGCATTGCCTCAAGCGGAGAAATACCAAACGGCTCGCTGACAGACGGCATCACATAAACATCCGAATTCTTCAAGCATTCATATACTTGTTTGCCACGCATGAATCCGGGAAAATGGAATCTGTCTGCGATTCCTCTCTCGGCTGCAAGATATATCATCTGGTCCATCATATCACCACTACCAGCCATGCAGAAGCGGACGTTGCGGGTACGGTGAAGAACCATATTTGCTGCTTCAACGAAATATTCCGGACCTTTCTGCATCGTAATACGCCCAAGGAACGTTACAATCTTTTCCTTGTTCGCATGGTCTGGACGTGGTATATCCTGAAGTTCCTGACGCAACGGATATACAGCGTTATGCATGGCAAAGCATTTACGAGGATCCTGATGGTACTGGTTTATCACAGTCTGACGTGTCAGTTCAGAAACGCACATGATGCAGTCTGCATTATCCATTCCATTCTTCTCAATTGAATAGACCGTAGGATTCACATTGCCGCGACTGCGGTCAAAATCCGTAGCATGAACATGGATACAGAGAGGCTTTCCGCTGACTTTCTTGGCATGAATTCCTGCAGGATATGTCAGCCAATCATGTGCATGAATAATATCAAAGTCCTCTGTACGTGCCACGACTCCGGCAATTATGGAGTAGTTGTTTATCTCATCATGAAGATTCGACGGATAGCCACCGGCAAATTCCATACATCCGAGGTCATTCACATACATATAGTTAAAATCCGCATAGAGATGGTCCCGCAAGCGAAAATAGTAATCCGGATCCATCACATTGCCGATTCTGCTCTTTACGTAATCATAATCTACATTTCGCCAAGCAATCGGCACGCAATTCATGGCAACAATCCTTGCCGCCGTATGATCTTCATCACCGAACGGTTTTGGCAAGCACAAGGTTATATCCACATCCCCCTGGGCATGCAAACCCTGGGTAATACCGAAATTAGCTGTTGCAAGTCCACCATATACATGAGGAGGATACTCCCAGCCAAACATTAAAACTTTCATATTGTACCCCTCCTTCTTATATTAGATATGTGTATTTTTCTACAAGACTTAAAGTGCGCAACGTCTCTCCAACATTCATTGCGAAAGATATTGCTCCACGTGCATAGAATGGTGGATTTCCGTCAAACATCTCCGGCAAAGTACCCAAACAGTTTGTCTGCATTTCATCCTCATATCCAACCATCTGTCTTTCGATGAAACTCAACCTTGTCCTACGATATATCTTCAGGCAAGCCTCCATATAGAAACTGCCAAGCCACGGCCATGCCGTGCCCTGATGATAAGACAAGTCGCGTTGTATCTGCGGACCAGCACATATAGGATTGTAGCCGCCACTCTTAGGCGAAAGCGTGCGCAAACCCTTCGGAGTAAGCAGTTCCTTCGTGCAGATATCAAGCACTCCCTTGCGCTGTTCTGCCGACAATGGGGAATAATCCAATGCTACAGCAAAAATCATATTCGGCCTGACGCTCCAATCCATCATATTACCATCAACATAGTCAAACAAATAACCATAATCATTGAGGAATGTATCAACAAATGATTTCTTGCAGAACATTGCCATCTGCTCGAGCTTGTCTGCCATATCTGCTTCTCCATGCTGTCTATGCAACTTTGCCGCATACTCAAGGGCATTATACCACAGGGCATTTACCTCAACAATGTATCCGCTACGTGGAACAACCGGTTTGCCATTCACCGTAGAGTTCATCCAAGTCATCACTTTTCCTTTGCCGTCAACATACAGCAGATTGTTTTCATCAAGACGAATATACGGATGCTTTCCATCGACTATAAAACGAAGGATATCAAAGACCAATTTGCCGTACTTCTTCAGACATTTTCCTTCTCCAACGACCTTTTCATATTGCTGTATCGCCCAAACAGCCCAGAATGGGACATCCGGCTGATCTATCTCAGCTATATCCACCGAAAGGGGCTTCCCGGCCATAAACTCACGGAGTCCCTTCTCCGCCGTGACCATAACTCTCTCGAAATAATCCTGTTCGTCGATAGAGAGTGTTAATCCAGGAAGAGAAACGAACGTGTCTCTTGCACGGCTCTTAAACCATGGATAACCGGACAACAAATATGTTTCAGAGCCATTCTTGGTGTTATGGAACTGATGCGCAGCATTCACAAGACAATGATAGAAATTATCACGCGGTTTGCGTTCATCCACCTCTTTCTGGAACAGCTTGGACAAACCGGATGTCCTTATTTCAGACGTTGAGGCAGAGAAAACGATGCTCTCCCCCTTTTCTATATCCATCTCAAAATATCCAGGCACATACAGATCCTCATTTGAATCGTATCCCCTCTCCTGTTCTTTCGGATATTCTATTCCTCTATACCAATCAGGATGGAATACGAAATCATTCTTCTTGCTGAACTGCATATACAGATAAGGATAGCCCTGATACATCTTGGTGCGTATTCCATTGTCTGCCATTTCAAAATCACGGCTCGCCGTTGCATTCTCATGCGTAAACTGCCTTACGCTACGAAACGCCATGAACGGCTTGAAGCGAAGCGTCGTTGCACTATGCGCATCCATAAGTGTATAGCGCAGAAGTATACGGTCTTCATAATGCTGGAAAACCACTTCCTTCTTAAGCACCACACCACCTACGCGATAGATTGTTGTCGGCACGCTGTCACAATTGAATTCCCTAATGTACTTATGTCCGTTCGGACTGTAGTTATTTCCGTTATATTTATGAAGGCCGAGATTAAACTCGGCTCCATGCTGAACTACTGTAACATCCAGAGAGGAGAGCAATACATGGTTCTCATCATCGAGTTCCGGAACCGGAACTACGAGCAATCCATGATACTTGCGGGTGTTGCAATCCACAATTGTAGAACATGCATACGCACCGGAACGGTTCGTACGCAGAAGTTCTCTCGAAAGCGACTCCTCCAGATTGGTCATCAGACTTCTTTCAAATCTTAGATAACTCATAATATTCTATTAAGGTGTTAATATTCTTATTTATGACGGTCAAAACAACTGTGTGTTTTAGCAGAACAATCGTTTGGCAGTTCAAAAATAACAATAATTTGTCAGTACACAAAAATTATCCTTGTTTTTTTTTTGAAAACAAGAATATTCATGCTATACAACACAAAAAACAAGTGTAAAAGATGTTTTTATAAATAATATTAGTAAATTTGCAAACGATAAATCGTTAAAGAGGAACTACATCACCAAGGAAAAAGATTGTACAACACATAATGGTAAAAGATAACGGAACATTACGGAAGGAGATTGAAAACATAATATTCAATATTTGGAATCCGCTCACCGAAGAGGAACAGAACGAGATTTCAAACAATCTCACTATTGAAACATTCGACAAGAATCAATACATCTACAGGGAAAACGAGGTTCCCACCAGTATCAAATGCCTCATCAGCGGGAAGGCAAAAATATGCAAAAACGGTATCAACGGCAGGGACCAGATTCTTCGCACAATCCGCCCCAAAGAGATGTTTGCCTTCAGAGCATATTTTGCGCATGATGACTATCTGACATCGGCCATGTCGCTCGAGCGATCTGTGATTGCCTCAATCCCTATGGAACTCGTGGTCAAACTAATGCACAATAATAATCATGTCTGCATGGAATTTCTGAGACACCTTGCCGTAGAACTCGGCAAAGCAGACTGTCGTACCATCAATCTGACACAGAAGCACATCCGGGGCCGTCTGGCAGATTCATTGCTAACCCTTAAGGAGCGCTATGGCCTTGAGGAAGATGGTTATACCATAAGCATTTTCCTCAGCAGAGAAGAACTTGCAAACATGTCCAATATGACAACGAGCAATGCCATCAGAACTCTCTCAGCCTTTGCCAACGAGAAGATTATTGCAATAGACGGAAGAAAAATTAAAATCATCAACGAAGCTGAGCTGAAACACATATCCGATAACGAATAAACATCTTTTTTCAAAGAAAAAATAGAGAACAGCCCTCATATCAAAATATACAGAGGACGCATTCTCTATTTTCATTATAAATCATTATGTTTTCTCTACTCCGGTATCAGGAAATTAATCACTTCCTGCTCTACTTCTATCACATAATCTCCTATTGGAGTCTTCATTAGCCTACCATCTACAGACACCAAAGCCTTTGACGCTTCAAACACCTCAACCCTTCGTGTACGATACGGATGCACGCTCTTGTGGTTCAAGAACTTACCCGTAATCAGCAAATAAAATCCTTCAATAAGCTGCATCATCTCCGGATGATACACAACAGAGACGTCAAGCAAGCCATTATACGGCACGGCATTCGGTGTCTGCCCGTACCCCTCGGCATTGCCTACACATACGGTCATAACCTTTCTCTTCACTGTTTCGCTATTTATTTTCAGATGCATCTTATATTCAAGCCGTTGGAAGATCATCAGCGCCATGGAGAACACGAACGACAATGTACGCGACCCCAAAAGTCTACGCGTCTGGTGCCTAAGATTCATTATGGCAGAAAGAAGTCCTATGTTTACACAATTCAAGAAATAGCGATGACACTTCTCCCCATTTTTGTTGGTATATCTCACACATCCCAGATCAATCTTCCTGATTCTTCTTTCCTTCAACCATTTCACGGTCTGCTCCACATCACTATCCCTGAAGCCCCAATAATGCGAGAAATCATTCATAATACCATTTGGTATTACCCCGAGCGCAATCGACGCCCTCGTCTCCTTACCAGCATCCATCAGACAATTCACGGCATCATTAAGAGCAGAATCACCACCGACAACAACTATCGTCTTGTAGCCATTGTCTATCATCATATTCATCAACCTGACCACGCTGCTGCTTTTCTCACTCTGCACGAAGTCATAGACAATATCATTTGCCTTCAGGCATTTCTCAATTTTTTCCCATCTGCGTGAAGGATTGCACAAAAGGCTTTTCCTCGGGCAATAAAGTATACCCCAACGTGTTTGCTGTGTCATAGTTATATGTTATTTCTGTTATTTTCTATTATCATCCGTATATCATCAAGTTTTTTCTCCATACTATCTGATGCATCTATCCAGTTAATATGGAACCCCCTACGCTCCATACCCCTGAACCACGTCATCTGGCGTTTTGCAAATTGATGAATTGCGATCTCAAGCGCCCTGACCATATCTTCATAAGTCAGATCCCCTACTACATATTCCGTAAGAAATTTATACTCAAGTCCATAATATATCAGATCTTCCGCAGGTATTCCCTCACCCAACAAACTCTTAACCTCGTCTACCATACCATCATCAAGCCTTTGCTTGAGACGGCGGGAGATTTTCGCTCTACGCAAATCCCTGTCTATACCAACACCGATTATAAGATTGTTGATATGCGGGAAGGCACGCTCTTCCACCGGCATCTCCCTGTATGCCGTCTCTATCTCTATGGCCCTTATCGCACGCTTCGGAGTGTCCACATCCGTGGTGTTATGCATATTGGAATTGTTCTCTTTCTTCAGAGCCTCAAGTATTACAGTAAGCTCCGGGAGAGTTTTCCCTTCAAGACTCTTTCTCAATTCCGAGTTTTCAGCAACTGGAATAAGCCTGTACCCCTTGAGCACAGACTCGATATACAACCCTGTACCACCACAAAGTATTACCTTTTTCCCCCTATTACGAATATCGGTGTATGCATCGAGGAAATCCTTCTGGTATTCAAAGAGGTTATATTTCGTACCTGGCTCACGAATATCTATCAGATGATACGGTATCTGCTTGCCATTCACCGTATAATCAGCCAAGTCCTTTCCCGTCCCCAAGTCCATACGCCTGTATACCTGGCGCGAGTCTGCACTGATAATCTCCGCATCTATCTGTGCGGCGAGATGAGCGGCTATGTCTGTTTTACCACTTGCTGTAGGACCGAGAATCGTTATCATTGGCATAGAATCCATGTCGTATTTTGCTTTTCTGAATTTAAGATTTGTCTTTACGCCACAAAATTAGAAAAAAAAGACCGCACGGCAAAGCCGAACGGTCTTTTTTTATATCTAAAGTCAATCAATTCATTTATTAACCATTGTGCTTCTTCATGATCTTGATCAGGTCAACAACCTTGTGAGAGTAACCGATCTCGTTGTCATACCAAGAAACAACCTTTACGAAGTTGTCTGTGAGGTATACACCTGCGTTAGCGTCGAAGATAGAAGTCAATGGGCAGCCCAGGAAGTCAGAAGAAACTACAGCATCCTCTGTGTATCCGAGTACACCCTTCAGCTCGCCCTCTGAAGCAGCCTTCATAGCAGCACAGATAGCCTCCTTTGTAGCAGGCTTTGCGAGATTTACAGTCAGGTCAACTACTGATACGTCCAATGTAGGTACACGCATAGAGATACCTGTCAGCTTGCCGTTCAGCTCAGGGATAACCTTGCCTACAGCCTTAGCTGCACCTGTTGTAGAAGGGATGATGTTGCCGGCAGCGGCACGACCACCTCTCCAGTCCTTCATAGAAGGTCCGTCAACAGTCTTCTGTGTAGCTGTTGTAGAGTGAACAGTTGTCATCAAACCTGTCTCGATACCGAAGTTGTCGTTCAACACCTTAGCGATAGGAGCCAAGCAGTTTGTTGTACAAGAAGCGTTAGAAACGATCTTCTGTCCATTGTATTTGTCTGTGTTTACACCGCAAACGAACATGTCTGCCTGGTTTCCGTTAGCGTCAGCCTTTGAAGGAGCAGAAAGCACTACGTACTTAGCACCTGCCTTCAAGTGCTTCTCAGCCTTATCATAAGCGAGGAAGAGACCTGTAGACTCTACTACATACTCTGCACCAACCTCGTCCCACTTCAAGTTCTCAGGATCACGCTCTGCAGTAACGCGGATGTGGTTACCGTTAACGATCAGCTCGCTCTTCTCAACGTCAGCCTCGATAGTGCCATCGAAACGTCCGTGCATTGTGTCATACTTCAACATGTAAGCCATGTAGTCAACAGGACACAAGTCATTGATAGCTACTACCTGAACTTCTTTTGCGTTTTCAGCCTCACATGTTGAGCGGAAAACGAAACGGCCGATACGGCCAAAACCGTTAATACCAATCTTAATCATTATAAAAATTTATTTTAAGTTGAAAATAAAAATATCCTAAATTACATGCAAATAATTGCTATTCCTTATAATATACGACCAGACAGTCAAGGGGTTTAAAGTTTCTCCGAACTTTTCCTCTTATTCTGGGCGCAAAGTTACAAAAAAAACTCTATATTTGCACAAACAATCTATTAAATAATTAAAAAAACTCATTTATGGGAAAATTCATCAATGAATTCAAAGAATTTGCCGTTAAAGGAAATGCAGTTGACATGGCTGTCGGTGTAATAATCGGCGGTGCATTCGGAAAAATCATATCATCTATCGTCAATGACATCATCATGCCGCCTATCGGATGGCTCATCGGCGGAGTGAAATTCACTGATCTGAAATGCACACTGCCCCAACTCGACCTTGGAGTAGAGAAACTCGATCCCGTCACAATCAACTACGGAAACTTCCTGCAGACCACTTTCGACTTCATCATTATCGCCTTCTGCGTGTTCCTTCTTGTCAAAGGCATCAACCGCCTGGCGCAGAAGAAGAAGGAAGAGGCTCCAAAAGTAGAGTCGAAAACCCCGGAACCTTCTGCTGAGGAGAAACTGCTCACGGAAATACGTGACTTGCTCAAGAACAAGTAACAACCAAGAAACAACCAAAAGGTCGCATTATGCAATATGCTTATGATGCGGTCTTTTGGTTGTATTCCTCTACGATATGTTTCTTATACCGTCATTATCTCCTTATTCTTGACAGCAAGAAGGTCGTCCACCTTCTTGATATACTTATCATGAATCTTCTGCAATTCATTCTCGGCATCCTTCTCGTTGTCCTCCGAGAGTCCGTCCTTTATCGCCTTCTTCAGTTTGTCCTTGATTTCAGCGCGCACGTTGCGCACCTGCACCTTTACCTTCTCGCCAATCTTGTTACACTGCTTTGCTAATTCCTTGCGGCGCTCCTCTGTAGGCTGCGGGATACCAAGACGGATGATTTCGCCATTGTTCTCCGGTGTAATGCCTACCTCCGAATCCATAATAGCCTTCTCGATGTCGCGGATCATCTTCTTGTCCCAAGGCTTGATGGCAATAGTCCTTGCATCCGGCACGGAAACACTTGCCACCTGATTCAAAGGCACCTTTGAACCATAAGAATCCACTCTTACGCAATCAAGGATTGCCACATTAGCACGTCCGGCACGTATACGATTCAGCTCCTCCTCAAGATAGAGGGCTGCCATCTCCATTTTCTCTTCGCTGTCCTGCAGCGTCTGTTTTACATCAATCATATTTCTCTGTATTTATTATTTTTCATATTAGCGGTTTGCAAAAATAAAAATAATTTATGAAGTATGCAATAGAGCAACAAGGAAAAGTTTCACCCAACGCATTCCAAACGCTTCATTTATGTCCGACAGAGATGTCGGGATACGGAATTTTAAACCTTGGTTTGCGTTCGCATCAATGGTTTTCCGGTTCCGCCGCCATGGAAGTTTCTTCTTTAGGCAGTACGTATCGTTTTACGGCTCGGTCCTTCAGATATATGCTGTTCAGCGTATAGACCAAGGACTCTAATGTCTGCTTCCTTACCGCCGGTTTCAACTGACACTCCCACACCGTGATACAATGCCACCCCATCGAGGCAAGCTTGCGCTGTTCTTCAATGTCGCGGGCTCTGTTCCGTTCAATCTTCGCTTTCCAGAACTCCGTGTTTGTCTTTGGCAAGACGAAATACCTGCAATTATCATGCCCATGCCAGAAGCATCCGTTCACGAAAATGCATGTGCGGTATTTGCGCATAACGATATCGGGATGACCCGGCAGGCGTGGGTGGTTCAGCCGATATCGGAAACCTCGGCTGAACAAAAACTTCCTCACCATAATCTCCGGTCCGGTGTTCTTTCCTCGTATTGATGCCATACAATGATGGCGCTGTTCTTTGGTCAGTTTATCCATTATAGCTCGTTGATACTGACATACCCATGCATGACGGCATAAATTGTCAGGGAACCGACACTCTTGCGGTTGAGTTTTTCGATGATATTTTTGCGGTGCGAGATGATAGTGGAAAGGCTCACGTTCAATCTGTCGGCTATCTCCTTGTTGATAAAGCCCTTTACAATAAGGGCAAGTACCTCAATCTCACGGTTCGACAACACCCTCTGAGCCGACGGGAAAACCGACGGAATGGGAAAACCGCTGCCATGCGGGTGGGCACATTGTTCTAGAGAAAGCAGAGACTTGACGAGAGAGGTTTCGGGCACATTGACACAGAGGCAATGAAATTTGTCAAGGTTTGATTCCGGATCGGCAGACATCGTCATGACTATCGTTTTGCGGCGACGCTCCAAAAAGAAATCAAGATGTGGTAAAACGATATTCATCGCCACAAAATAATGGAAATACCCATCCGGATGATTTGTCTCCAATTCGGCAAACGAGCCGAAGGTATCCACCTCCATACCATCAATAATACTCAGCAACAGACTCTTCATGCCAATACATGCAAGCGTGTTGGAATCAATGATTGCGATTTTGGGAGCGATATGCATAAGCAAAACGATATAAGAAAAATCAAGAACCCCAGGATTGAAGAAAGATGAAATTCTCTTTCCTGAATTCCAGGATTCTTGATTTATATGGTTATTTGAAAATTGTCATTCCCTGATTAAGAGAAGAAACCAAGCAATGCACCCGCAGCAACAGCCGAACCGATAACACCGGCAACATTTGGTCCCATGGCGTGCATAAGTAGGAAGTTGTGGCGGTCGTACTCCAAGCCGAGGTTATTTGAGATGCGTGCACTCATCGGCACGGCACTCACACCGGCATTACCGATGAGCGGATTGATTTTCTTGTGCTTAGGCAGGAACAGGTTCATGAACTTGACGAACAGGATTCCTGTAGAAGATGCAATGATAAACGCGAATGCTCCGAGCATGAATATGAATACGGTGTTGATGGTCAGGAACTCGTTGGCCTGGGTTGAGCATCCCACTGTAAGACCGAGCAGCACAACGACAACGTCATTCAATGCGTTGCTGGCCGTCTTTGCCAGACGGGTTGTCTTGCCGGACTCCTTGAGCAGGTTTCCGAAGAAGAGCATACCGAGCAATGGCAGACCTGAAGGTACGAGGAATGTGGTGAGCAGCAATCCGATAATCGGGAAGAGTATACGCTCTGTCTGACTAACGCGACGCGCAGGCTGCATGCGGATAAGGCGCTCCTTCTTTGTGGTAAGCAGACGCATCAATGGCGGCTGGATAACCGGAACAAGAGCCATATACGAATAAGCACACACTGCGATAGCACCCATCAAGTTAGGACTAAGCTTTGATGAAAGGAAGATAGCCGTAGGACCGTCAGCTCCACCAATGATAGCAATACCGGCAGCCTGATTAGGCTCGAAACCGAGCGCAAGGGCAATCATATATGCTCCAAAGATACCGAACTGCGCGGCAGCACCGATAAGTATAAGCTTCGGATTACTGATAAGCGCTGAGAAATCCGTCATCGCACCGATACCGAGGAAAACCAATGGCGGATACCAGCCCTGACGAACGCCCTGATAGAAGATATTCAACACGGAATTATCCTCATACAATCCAATCTCCAATCCTGCATCTGCACGGAACGGGATGTTTCCGAGAATGATACCGAGACCAATAGGAACGAGCAATAAAGGCTCGAAATCCTTTTTGATAGCCAGCCATATAAAGAACATGCCGACAACAATCATAATGAGATTACCCACAGTGGCATTGGCATATCCTGTATATGTTAGGAACTCATTAAAGTTGCTTACGATAAAATCCAATATATTCATAATGCAAGAGAATTTTTATCCGATTGTTAATAATGCGCCACCCTCCATAACGGTGTCGCCAGGATTTACGAGGATAGAAGTAACAGTTCCGCCACACTCTGCCTCAATATTATTCTGCATCTTCATGGCCTCAAGCACGATAACAGTGTCACCATTCTTCACGGTGTCACCCACCTTCACCTTGATTTCCGTGATGGTTCCAGGCAGCGGAGCCAACACCTTTGTACCAGCACCTGCGACAGGAGTAGCAGCTGGTGCTGCGGCAGGAGCCGGAGCTGCTGCAGGAGCGGTAACAGGAGCGGCAGCAGGCTTTGCTGCAGGACGCTTAGGCAGATGGGAAGCCTTGATAGGCTCCTTCAGTTCAACCTCAAAAGGAATGCCGTTAACACTGACTTTGGCGATATTGCCTTCTACGTCAACTATCTCTACATCATAGTCAACACCCTGTACTTTATATTGATATTTGTTCATTGTATTATTCGTTTAAAAAATTAAAGTATTCTGATTTAATGATTGATTATCAAAGATGATTTCCATCTTCAAGATGATGATTCCACAAAGTGCCGTGAGGCTTGATTGTAATGATATTACTCTCAACATCGTGTACATCATCCTGATATTGCTTGAGTGCCATAGAAATCACGGCGATATAAACTTCCTTGTCGATACCACCCGACTTCATTCCGTCCTTGAGGATGACCTTGGTCTTATGGCCAGTTTCAACAATCTTTTCGCCTGCCTTTACAGCCACATTTACCGGTGTCACATCCTTTGCCTTCTTGAGTGTCTGCTTATGAGCCATGAAGATTCCGAGAATACGGAAGAAGACGTAAAGAAGAGCAAGACAAGAGAATACTATTCCCATAGAGAGGATTGCAATACCGAATCCGTATGGGTCATCATGCTTCAGTTTGGCAGCCTTTGTTTCTCCAGTATGAATATAGTTGTTTGAACCTGGCGTCACTTCATCGGCAGTCTTCACGGTCCAATCGGCAGATCCGTCTTTTACTCTGGCATAAGAGATGTTAGCGCCAAGTGCAGGAACAGAAACGGAGTCAATCAGGTCTACTGCATTTCCGTCATACAAGGCAATCCAAAGAGACTTACCCTTTTCTGCTTTCATCGTGAGATGTTGAATTCCATCGGCGGGATTACCATTGAAATAGAGAATCAGATGCTTACGCGCAGTAAGCATGGTGCGCTCATCACCATTTGGGATGATGCTCATCATAGCAATACGCTGCGGTACCGAAAGAGATTTGTTGAGAACACGGCGGTCTGTAGTGACATACATTCCGCGCACATTGTAAGACGAGTAGGCAATATTGGATAACTCCAACCATGCGTTGTACCTTCCATACTCGTCAACAATACTTGCCGTATTGTTTGTCATCACCTCGTTAATCTTGATGTTTCTGGCACCCTGGCCAAAAACAGACAAGGAAGAGACAAGTACGGCAAATAAAGCCAAACTGATTTTTTTCATATTATATATAAGTTATTGTTTTAAATATATGCGTATATTCTTTAATGCGTAATTTATGCGTGTATTATTATCTATAGTTGTCATCACATTCCGCAACAGAACAGCACGATAAGCTGCGCTGTGAAGATTCGGAGGAACATACTAAGTGGATATACCGTGGAATAACCTACAGCAGGTGCCTCCTTGGAACAAACCGAATTGGCATAGGCCAATGCTGGTGGATCTGTACATGTTCCGGCAAGCATACCCATAATGGTGAAATAATTGAACTTGAACTTCATGCGCGCAATAGTTCCGATAATCAGGATTGGAATCACTGTTATCAGGAAGCCTGTATAAACATATTTTAATCCATCGCCCTGCACAACAGTGTCCCAGAATCCATTTCCAGCCTTTATTCCCACGCTTGTAAGGAACAACACGAGTCCTATCTCGCGGAGCATCATATTAGCACTTGTAGTGGTATATGTGACCAGACGGAACTTATATCCCATACGGCCTATCAAGATAGCAATAATCAATGGTCCGCCGGCAATACCAAGTTTCAGCGGCACCGGTATGCTTGGAACTGCAAACGGGAAACTACCGAACAGAATACCGATGAATATTCCCACGAATATCGTTGCTATGTTTGGAGCCTCAAGGCGTTTGATAGAATTACCCATAACGGAAGCAACACGGTTTACAGAGTTCTCCTGACCGACCACCATTATACGGTCGCCAACCTGCAGAGCAAGGCTCGGACTCGCAAAGAGGTCCATACCCTGGCGTGTAACACGCGTCACGTTGACGCCGTATACACTCGGGAAATGCATCTGACCCAGGGTCTTACCGTTAACCGAAGAACGGGTGACCAGAACCCTCTTACTAACCATAGGCTCATCCTGCGTTTTCCAGTCCACGTCAATCTCCGGACCGATAAAGGCAATGATTGCTTCGGCATCGTTTGCTGCACATACGATAAAGAGGAGGTCACCAATATGCAGACGACTAGCTCCCTTTGGCATCGTAACATGCCCCTCATGGAGAATTCGCGTACAAACGAAGTCACGGTTCAAAAACTCATGGACCTGCTTTATCGTACGGTCCTCAAGGTATGAGTTCGTCACCTTCAAGTGCATGAGGTGCGGCTTTACATCTGCATTCTCTTCTTCTTCATGAATAAGCTGTTCCTCTTCCTTATCCAAACGTATGCTGCAGATGTACCTTACGGCGATTGTAGCTCCGATGATACCGACTACACCAAGCGGATAGGCACATGCATATCCACTGGCTATCTGCGGAATATGATTTTCCGGGAACACGGTGTGAAGCGCCTCACTGGCAGCACCAAGACCTGGAGTATTGGTCACAGCACCGAAGAGCGTACCAACCATCATCGGAAGATTATCAGGATTGCTTGTATCGAAGAATATGAAATAACAGGCAAACATCACTGCAATATTAAGCAGAATCATGGCAATGGACAAGCAATTAAGGATAATGCCTCCCTTGCGGAAGCTCTCAAAGAACCCTGGTCCCACCTGCAATCCAATCATAAAGACAAACAGAATAAGGCCGAAATCCTGAATAAACGACAAAATATTAGTCGGTGCAGTAAAGCCGACATGCCCTGCCGCAATACCGGCAAAAAGGACGAAAGTAACCCCCAAGGAGATTCCCCCGACTTTAATTTTTCCAAGATACACACCCACAGCAATCACTACAGCATAAAGCAATGCAATATGCGCAATGGAATCAGTAGTTGTAAATAGATTCGTTAGCCAATCCATGGTTTTAAATTAATATAATAATGTTTTCCAAATAAGCAATCAGAAGAATATAATCCGCTGCATGCATAATTTGTGGCAAAGGTAAGCAAAAAAAAATGCTTGCACGAATTTTTAGGTAAATGTTTTATATGAAACTTTTGATAAAATGTAGTTTTTTAAGCAATTTGTCACATTGGGAATAAAAAACAAGGGGGAAGACACAAAATCCTCCCCCTTGTTGATAGGTTATATTAACAGGCTACGGCATTTTCGTAGCTGTCGTATCATATCAGCGATTAAGCCTCAGTTGCGTCAGACCAGTCTTCCTTAGACTTGCGGATATAGCTTGCATAACGCAGCTTAGCCATATTCTCAGTAGCGGCGAACAGAGCATCTGCCTCGTTAGGGAATGCCTTCTTGACAGACATGAAGCGAACCTCGTGCATCAGATAATCCTGGAACTTGCTCCAGTCTGGCTCCTTAGAGTCAAGGATGAATGGGTTCTTGCCTTCCTTAGCCAACTCTGGGTTGAAACGCCACAGCTGCCAGTAACCGCAATCAACGGCACGAGCCTCCTCAGCCTGGCTACGTCCCATACCGCCCTTGATCTTCAGACCGTGGTTGATACATGGAGCGTAAGCGATAACGAGTGATGGTCCAGGATAAGCCTCTGCCTCACGGATAGCCTTCAAGCACTGTGCGTTGTCGGCACCCATAGCAACCTGAGCTACATATACATAGCCGTAAGTTGTAGCAATCATACCGAGGTCCTTCTTACGTACTCTCTTACCACGAGCAGCAAACTGTGCGATAGCACCGAGTGGAGTAGCCTTAGAAGACTGACCACCTGTGTTAGAGTAAACCTCAGTATCGAGAACGAGCAGGTTTACATCCTCGCCAGAAGCGATAACGTGGTCAAGACCGCCGTAACCGATATCATAAGAAGCACCGTCACCACCGATAATCCACTGTGAACGCTTAACGAGGTAGTGATCCAAAGTCTTGAGCTCCTTGCAGA
>USSF01000014.1 GCA_900557405.1 uncultured Prevotella sp. | reverse complement strand
TTGTCGCTTTGCAAGCAAAATCCCACTAAACCCTATAGGTTGCGGATTTGAGGATGAAAAGAAAATTCCAATTTTTTGCAACATTGATGCTGTCATTGGCAGTATGCGGATTCACAGCATGTGGAGATGACGACCCGACAGATGGAACGGAAGCCCCGGGAGGAGACGTTACGCCAGACCAGCCGGGAGGCAACGCTTCGGCAATGGGTGCAAGCGAGGCAAAGCAGTCATTGCAGAAGACATCAGAGGCATTCATGGGAAAAATCAACTCGCAGGACTTCAACGAGTTCTCCAAGATATGGGCTTCGCTGAGCGCTGAAAGCAACGACGGAAGCGTCGTGGACGAATGGTTTGATACATGTCTTGACGCCTGTCTGCTGTCGTCAAAGAACAATACATACAAGTATTTATATAAGGTGTCAAACTTCTACGGCGAGTTCACTCTGAACGGCGGCGTATGGAAGAAAACCGGAAGTTCAAAGGGTATGCTGCGCTTCAACTTCAACGACAAGGAGGGAACGCCATGCACCATCACGCTCACCACAAGCGGCAAGGAGACACAGATACACCATGAGTCGTTTGACGAATATGACGAGTATCACAACTACGCTACCGGCGGATACCAGACGGATACTTACCAGAACTACTATATGCTGCCTGAGAATATCAGTCTCACGCTGACGAAGTCAGGCAAGGAGAGAATGAACGTAGTGGTGAACTCAAAGGTGAGCACAAGCGGTGAAATCAACCTGACGAAGGACGAGATGGAAGTGACGACCACAGCCACTGTGGGCGACTACAAGATCAGTGTGGGCAAGGCTGCATTCAAGAAAGGAAACGAGGTGCAGGCTGCCGCAACAATCTCCAAGGGTGGCGAGACCCTCATCGCGATGAGCGCTGAAGGCAAGGGTTCGATAAACGAGAAGGCAGACAACATTTCCGTGGGACAGGTGACTGCAAACATGAGCGTGCTTGACGGAAAGGCAACGGTGAAGGTGGCTGTAAGCGACGGCGATCTGCTCTCCAAGGCCCTTGACAATGCGTACAGTAATGACGAAAACGAGAAGTCTTTCAGAAACTATATCGCTACGGCAAACAGTCTGATCAACGCCAAGCTCTATCTTGACGGCAAGAATGATTACGCTGCCAACATCTATCTCTCACCGGTGGAGAAGAAGGACTATTATTATTCATACTGGGATGTAGAACCATTCCTGGAGTTCGGCGACGGATCTAAATTCTCCTATGCCGATTTCTTCACAGAGAAGTCGTTCAACACGGCAATCGATATGTTCGAAAGACTTGTCAGCGATCTGGAGGTGATGTTCCAGTAAAAAAACAGGAAGAGTAAGTTTGAACAGAATACTAAGCATATTGACATTAGCGGGAACGCTGGTTCCCATAGAGAGCGTGTCGGCATCCATTGCCGATACGCTCAATATTTATAATGACTCCATACAGCTGCAAAGCGTGGAGGTAAGGGGAGAGCGCACGCGGTCGGCACTGCGGCGCATTGACGGCATGGACATCATCGGGATGCAGCTCATGGCCGACATGCCGAAGATTCTCGGTAATGCCGACCCACTGCACTATGCCCAGCTGATGCCCGGCATACAGACCAACTCGGAATACGACGCCGGACTCCATATCCAAGGATGCGACAACCAGCATAATGTGGTGGCGCTCAACGGAGTGCCTGTATACACCCCCGGCCATCTGCTCGGTATCTTCTCCGTGTTCAACGGCGGGCACTTTGCCAGCATGCAGATAAGGAAATCCAACGTGACGGCAGATTCGCCCAACAGGATAGGCGGAACGGTGGATATGCGGTCGGCCGGGACAATGGACGAATTCGGGCGCGGAAACGGACCGCACGGCGGAAACGGACTGCACGGCGAACTCTCCGTAGGTCCGATGTCGGCGCAAGCCACGCTGAAGACAAGGGTGGGGGAGAAGACGGCAGTAATCCTCTCCGCCCGCGAAGCCTATCTCAATCTGCTCTATTCGCAATGGATAAAGGTGGACGGGAGTCCGATAAAATACGGATTCGGCGACTACAACATCACGCTTATCCATCAGTCCGATGAACGGAACAGCCTGTGTGTCAACGCATATTATGGGCACGACGATTTCAGCTACGACGACCACGAAAGCGATATCTCCACGGCGCTCAACTGGCATAATGCCCTCGCCTCGCTGGAGTGGAAGAGGACATGGGGCTGCGGGGAGATGAATCATAAGCTATACTTGACCAACTATCAGACGAGGATGAGGATAGGCAATGTGACGATGAGGGGGAGGAACCGTTCGTACGTGACCGACCTCGGCTATCAGGGCAGCATCGCACTGGGAGGATTGAAGGCAGGACTGGACCTGACGCGCCATGAACTGCAGCCGATGGCCCCCGAAATGGAGGGAGACATGAATTTCAAGGTGAAGGCTGAACCCGTGGCGCGCTCGCTCGAAGGGGCGCTCTACGTGCGCTACAACGCCATGCTGGCGCGCAATATCGGCATGGACCTCGGGGTGAGGATGAGCTGCTATCACTACAGAAAAAGCTACTACGCCGTGGATCCGGGACTGAAGCTGGACTGGAACATATCAGGAAGTTCCACTCTGACGCTCAACTCCGGCATACACCACCAATATCTCTTCCAAACGGGATTCTCCACTGTGGGGCTCCCCATTGAGATGTGGGTGAGCTCGGGAGAAAGACACCGTCCGCAGTATGTATATAACCTCTCGCTGCAGAGCGACAACATGCTGGGAGGAAACAGATACAAGCTATCATGCGAGCTGTATCTCAAGATGCTCTATCATCAGGCGGAAAACAACAGCAATATCCTCGACCTGGTTTACTCCGATTTCAGCATAGACAACTCCGTGGTGCATGGCAACGGCAGGAACTATGGTGCAAGCCTGATGCTCGAGAAGCGGAGCGGCAGGCTGACGGGATGGGTAAGCTATTCCGTGGGCAGGGCGTGGCGCAAGTGTGCGGCATACAACGGCGGAAAGAGGTTTCCCGCATCGCATGAGCGTATCCATGAGCTGAACGTCGTGGCTACATACAAGCCGGGGAAGAGATGGAGCATCGGCGGAACATTCGTCTGTGGGTCGGGTACGCCATATACCAGGATAAACTACATGTATCTGCTCGGCAACAGGCTGATGACCGAATACGGCAGTCATAACGGTGACAGGGTGAACCCGTATATGCGGCTCGACCTCTCGCTGAACTATGATTTCAAGACGCGCGGCAGCAGGCGTACGGGACTGAATTTCTCGCTCTACAATGTGACGATGAAGAAGAACGACCTGTTCTATCGGGTGAAGGTGAGTAGCAGAGAGAACAAAATCATCTACAGCACGTTCCGATTCGCACTGCCCATCATGCCGTCGGTAAACCTGTATCACTATTTCTAAGAAACGGAAAGGAAGAAGATGAAACACAGCAGCATTATTTTTCTTATAGTCTGTCTCGCTCTGGTCGCCCTGGTTTCGGGCTGCAATGAGGAGAAGACCACGTTAGCCGAAAAGCGCCTCGTGGTGGAGGGATGGATTGATTCGGGCGAATTCCCCGTCGTGAAACTGACGCGCACGATGCCGCTCGGTGTGGACCATAAGGTGGATATAGACAAGCTGTCTGACTACGTGGAGCGCTGGGCGAAGGTGACGATAAGCGACGGCGAGAGAAGTGAGGTGATGGTGGGGCGCTATGACAAGAACTATTTCCCGCCCTTCGTCTACACCTCGTATGAAATGCGTGGCGAAGTGGGCAAGACATACACCATCACCGTGGAGACCGACAATGGCGAAAGGGCCACGGCACAGACCACCATCCCCGAGCCGATGCAGCTGAGGGATGTATGCAGCAAACCGGCAGACGGCGGCGACGGCTATCTGATTTACGGATATACGGACGAGAGGAAGAAGTGCAAGCTGTTTGTGAAGAATTATTGGGAAGACAAGGAATTCCAGTCAATGTCGATGGGATTGTATGACAGCGACATGTATACTGATGAAGGGAAAGTGACCGTGAAGAACTCGCTGACGGCATGGACTGAGGAATATACGCCGTATTTCAAGAAAGGGGATACGGTGATTGTAAAGGTGGCGGCGCTCGATGATAAGTCCTACGACTTCTGGCGCAGCTATGAGGATATGTCCATGCTCTCCCGTCTGCCCATGGTTCCTATGACGAGCAATCTGAAATCAAACGTGCAGGGCGCATTGGGATATTGGTGCGGATATGGCGTGTCGGTGTATATGGTGGTGGTAGGACAGTAGCGGAAGGATGTTGTTGACAAGTGGACGAGCAGACAAACGGACAGGTTTGCTCGTCCACTTGTCGTTTGTCTACTCGTCAACTCGCTATAAGTTGATATTTATTGCAGCTCCAGCCATAATCCATGTGCCGGGCTGGGGCAGACTGCCGAAGTCGTAGTATTTGGTGTCAAATACGTTGTTGGCTTCAACGAACAGTCTGTATTTGTCGGCATTCCACGACAGACGGGCATCCATCAGTCCGTAAGGCTTGAAGCCGGAAACTACGGCGTTGCCCTCGCTGTTCTTGTGGGTGAAGGTGCCGGTGCGCTTCTGCCATCGGTATTTCAGCGACAGGTCGAGCCGGCTCCAGATGTTCACATCGAGGTTTGCCACGAGCTTATGGCGCAGATACTCCAGTGTGGTGCGGCTCTGTATGTTCTCAGGCACGTCCTTGTCCTGCGTCATCCATGTGTATGCCACGCCGAGCGACTTGAGCACGCGCTGCGACGGGATGAGCTGGCGGAAGTCGGCATTTGCCGAAACCTGTGCACCGAGGGTGTTTATCTTGGTGAAGTTCACGGATTTCCATACTGCTCCCTCGCCCTCGTTGGTGTCGAGCACCCAGTCTATCATGTTCTTGCAGTGGTTGTAGAAGAGACTTGCGTTTGCCGAGAAACCGCTGCTCTGGAATTTCAGTCCGCCCTCAAGAGCCTGCAGCTCTTCGGGTTTGAGGTATTTGTCGGCCTTGTGTCCGCCTACCGAATAATAAAGCTCCGTCACTGAAGGCATTCTCAGCGACGTGTTGTATGAGGCATACACCTTCAGGTTTTTGCCTATGCGGTAGCTTGCGTCGATGCCGGGATAAACCCTCATGTTCATGTGGTTCCATGAGTTCTTCACCGCCACGATACCCATAGACAGCGTGAAGCGGTCGAGCAGGATGTTGTGCTCCAATGTGAAGCTGATGTTCGTGCGGTTCAGTCCGTTGGTGTAGTCACGGTCGGTCTTGTGTACGTGTTTCGGGTTGTCGAGCGGTTCGCCCAGCGTGGTACTCACGAGGTCCTCGTTGCGGAGTTCGGCGCAAATCGCCGTGCGGCCGAGCATCCAGTCGAAGTATGAGTTGAGGTTCACGCCGTATACGTCGGTGCGGTGGTAGTTGTATGCCACGCCGTAGGTGCCGCCTTCAGGAATCACGTTGTCCAGACCGCGGAAATACTCAAAGCGGTCCATGGTGCGGTTCCAGTATACCGATGGACTGAGATGCAGTGCGCCGTATCTGGCGTCCGCTTTCAGTGCGGTGTAGCTCTTGAAAGTATGTTCAAACTGGTCGTCAGAACCGGTTCCATAGAAAGTGTTGGAACCGAAGTCGCGCTTGCTCAATCCGGCATGCCAGCTCACTCTGACGTCGTTGTCGGTGTATGTGCCCTTGTAGAAAGCCTTTGCTCCATCGAAATCGGTGTTCAGCTTTCCGGCCTTGTTGCGGTTGTAGCCGTCGGAACGTGTGTAGTTGCCTGACAGCGTGTTGGTCCATTTCCCTGATACGAGGGCTACGCTTCCTCCGCCGTTGAAATATCCGTAGCTTCCGGCTTCGGCATGGGCGGAGACATTGCTCTGTGTGTGTTTCTTCGTCACGATGTTGATTGCTCCGAGCAGGGAAGAAGTGCCGAACACTCTGCCGGCAGGTCCTTCGAGAACCTCGATGCGCTCAATGTCGCTCACGTCTACAGGAAAATCGAATGCGTTGTGACCGGTCTGCGGGTCGCAGATGTTCACTCCGTCGAGAAGAATAGTGATTTGCTCCTGGTTTCCGCCTCGGATGCTGATGTCGGTCTGCGCTCCAATCGGTCCGCGCTGCCTCACATCCACTCCGGCTGCATACTTCAGCAAATCATTGACACTTTGTACCGGCGCAGCTTCAATGTCCTTGCGCTCCAGTACAGTAACCATTCTCGCTGCCTGTCCATGGGTCAAAGGAGCCCTTGAACCGGTAACTCTCACCTCGTCGAGCGCAAATTCGCTGTGGGTGGCAAGGGAGTCGGCAACTGACAGAATCGGCGTAGTGCTGATGCCGTCGGCCTTGGCGTAGGTAAGTGTGGCAACGCTCAGTGTGCCTACGATAACCTCCTTGCCCAAGCAAGCGAACAGGGCATAACCCATGCGGGTGAAGTGTTTGAACTTCATCGGCGAGATTGATGCTTTTTTGTTCTTGTACATAGAAAAAAATAATAAAATAAATGTTAAGCCCCGAAAGGCTCGGCAAAAGTAATCAGAATTATATATAAATCGACAAGAATGGCGGGGAATTTTGGAGCTAAAGCCGGAATTAGGCGGATTTTTCCGGTTTTCGGATAGAATAAGTATGGTTTCGTCAATAAAAAACAGCCGGCTTGCTTTGTATTGTCTGCGATTTGCATTATCTTTGCATAAGATAAGCTGCATCTCGGCATAACATTCAAGCAAGCTTGATGATTCTGCACTCGATTTGCATTATCTTTGCATTAGAATACTATTAAACAACTAAAAAAACGATATCTATTATGAACAGTGACCCAAAGGATTGTCTCTATTGCCAGAACAATGAGACATTGCATGATTTGATGATTGAAGTGGCTAAACTCAGCGTTTCACGTGTGTTTATCTTCAAGGAGCAGACGTATCACGGACGTTGTCTCGTGGCATACAAGGACCATGTGGACGACCTGAACCTGCTTTCGGATGACGACCGCAACGCTTTCATGGCTGATGTGGCAAAGGTGACGCGCGCAATGCAGAAGGTGTTCAACCCGGACAAGATCAATTACGGCGCATATTCCGACACGCTCTCGCATCTGCACTTCCATCTCATACCTAAATACAAGGGCGGGCCGGACTTTGGCGGCGTGTTCCAGATGAACCCGAAGAAAGTGTATCTGACAGATGCCGAATATGCCAAGATGGCCGAGGATCTGAAGAAAGAACTGTAAATATATATAATGAGAATTGACATAATAACCGTGCTCCCCGCAATGATCGAGGGATTCTGCAATGAGTCCATATTGGCGAGGGCACAGAAGAAAGGACTTGCTGAGATTCATCTACACAATCTGCGCGACTATTCCACGGACAAGTGGAAGCGCGTGGACGACTATCCCTATGGCGGCTTTGCCGGCATGGTGATGCAGTGTGAACCTATCGACCGTTGTATCACGGCATTGAAGGAAGAACGCCACTACGACGAGGTAATCTTCACTTCGCCCGACGGGGAGCAGTTCAATCAGCATGTGGCCAACGACCTCTCGATGAAGGAGAACCTCATAATACTTTGCGGACATTACAAGGGTATTGACCACCGCATACGTGAGCATCTCATCACCCGCGAGATAAGCATCGGCGATTATGTGCTCACCGGCGGCGAACTGGCGGCTGCTGTCATGGCGGATGCTATAGTGAGGATTGTGCCTGGAGTGGTGGGCGACGAGCAGTCGGCACTGTCCGACTGTTTCCAGGACGACATGCTGTCGGCTCCCATCTACACCCGTCCTGCCGACTACAAAGGCTGGAAGGTGCCAGATATTCTGCTCAGCGGCAACGAGGCGAAGATAAAGGACTGGGAGATAGAGCAGAGCTATGAGCGCACCAAGCTTCTGCGGCCGGATTTGCTCAAGACATAAAAAGGAATCTTTAACTTAAATAGGAGAAATATAATGGAAAACTATCAGAATTATGTTGCTACACCAAAACTAGGTTTTGGCGAAGCAGTGAAGAAAGTGCTAAGCAATGTTACAAATATTAAGGGACGCTCGCGTCGTTCGGAATATTGGTGGTATTTCTTGGTTGTTATGGTCGTAAATGTTGTAGCGTCAATGCTCTTTAGTGGTATTCCTGTAGTGACTAACATCTTGTCTGTTATAATTGCACTGTCTATGATTGCAGTTACAGTGCGTCGTTTGCAAGACTCTGGCCATAGTGGAATTTGGGTATACATACAATTTGTTTGTGGTCTGTTCCTAATGATTTATTTGTTGATGTGTGGCTTTTACGAAGCTTCAACTTCTATAAATCCCGACCCTACTAAGATCTTTGCTCCTGTGCAGAGCCCATTGTTCTTGATACCAGCTCTGATTTCTACAATCTGTGGCATTGTCATCTTTATCTTCGCTCTCCAAGACAGTAAAATTGGACCAAACAAGTATGGAGATTCTCCGAAATACATCGATGAGTCAATGAAAGTGAATGAGTAAGACGTATTCTAAATGAAATAAAGACGCTCCTTGATAACCAATTTGTCAAGGACTCATTAATAAAAGACTTCCAAAACCGCGCTCAAGCAATAAACTTGACAGGTTTTGGAAGTCTTGTTTTTTATTTATCTTGCGCACTTAAAATTAAGCGCACAAGATGATTCTAATTTTGTTATACTGCGGAATTAGATACCGAGCTTCTTACGGATATCCTTAGGAATGGCGTTCTTGTTAACCATGAAGTCCATAACCTTGTAAGCGCAGAAAGTCTTGGTCATGTACCAGATACCCTTGTTATCACCAGTCTCACCCCATGAGTTCTTGATCATGTAGTACTCCTTGCCGTTCTGGTCCTTTGCGATACCATAGAGGTGCATACCGTGGTCGTCGGTTGTTTCCCAGTTGTCATAAGCCTCCTGACGCATCTCCTGTGTCAGCTTAACCTCAGGAGTGTTTACGCCGAGAGAGTCGAGGATGTTTGTCTTCTGTACCGGAGACAGTCTGAGCCATTTAGCAGCGTCGCTACCAGAGAGGCTCTGAACAGCCTTAGAGTCAACAGCAACAGCCAGACCCTTGCGTGTGAATCCCTGCTCGGAAACGTCACCGCCCCACATTACTGTGTAACCGTTGTTGATGGCGTTGTCGATGATGCGCGTGATGTCTTCCATTGGAACGTTGTAGCTCATACCCTGACGCCAGTTGTCCTGTACCTCTACTGGGAATGCTGTCCAGAATGGGTGGTGAGTGTAGCTTGTGATGCTTACATAGTCGTTCCAGTCCAGACCGAAGCTGTCAGCGTAGCTTCTTGGAGTGTATGTCTTGCCGTCAACTGTGAACTTCTCCGGGCAAACGCCGAGATAAGAGTCGAGGATACCCTGCAGACCCTTCTTCCATACTGGAGAGAGCTTCTTCAGGTCGCTCTTTGCAACAGCCTCCACGTAAGGAGTCATCACGGCGAAGAACTCGTTGAAGTTGTTCAGAGAGTCGCCGTAGAGAGAACCTGCAGCCGGCATAGCGTTCTCAGGGCAGATGCCGTAGTGCTTCAGACAGTATAGTGGGTCCTCAGCAGAACCACCCTGTGAGAAAGAAGTGTCGCCGTGCATACGGACAGTCATTGTGGCGCGGTCCATATAGGTCTTGTTTGCAACGAAAGCCTCGCAGAGGTCAACTTCCTTGCCTGTCTTCTTCAGAATCTCGCTCTCGAAGAATGAAAGAGTGGAATAAGCCCAGCAGGTACCGCTACGGTTCTGGTCTTTGATACTTGTGATCTTGTTTGCCTTGATTGTTGTGAACACTGGTTTGTTCTTGTTCTCAGCGTTCTTCTTCTCCTCGGCATTTGCTCCCAATGCGATGCAAGCCAAGAGAGCTAACGATAGAATTTTCTTCATTTTGTTTTTCTTGTTAAAAGTTATTAGTGCGTTATAAAAGTATACTTATTTGAATTTAGAGTTTAGGGTTGAGAATATAGAATTTAGAATTGTTCTCGCTTCGCTGCGATTTGGAATTAATGAATTTAGAATTATTCATTCTCAATTATTCATTCTCAATTATTCATTCTTAATTCTTCATTCTTAATTCTAATTCTTGCTCATGTATTCCTCCACATCCTTAGGATGATAAGGGATAAGCTCCTTGCCAAGGAAGCGGCAGCCGTCCTTTGTTATCAGCAAGTCGTCCTCGATACGTATACCGCCGAAGTCCTTGTATGTCTCCAGCTTCTCGTAGTTGATGAAGTCCTTGTGCAATCCCTTTGCGCGCCATTCGTCGATGAGTGCAGGGATGAAGTAGATGCCAGGCTCGTCGGTAATCACGAAGCCCTCTTCGAGGCGTCTTCCCATGCGCAGACAATTTGTGCCGAACTGCTCCAGGTTAGGACGCGTCTCCTCGTCGAAGCCCACGTATATCTGTCCGAGTCCCTCCATGTCGTGCACGTCCATACCCATCATGTGGCCCAGTCCGTGAGGCAGGAACATGGCATGTGCTCCGGCTCTTACAGCCTCTTCAGTGTCGCCCTTCATCAGTCCGAGTTCCTTCAGACGGTCGGTCATCAAGCGGCAGATACCCATGTGTACGTCCAGATATTTCACTCCGGGCTTTGACAGCTTGAGGGCCAGGTCGTGGCAATCCTCCACGATGGAGTAAATCTCAAGCTGGCGCTGGTCGAACTTGCCGTTTACGGGGAATGTACGGGTATTGTCAGAACAGTAATGTTCCATTGTCTCGGCTCCGCAGTCGCAGAGGGCAAGGCGTCCGCTCTCGAGCACAGCCATTGACGGGTTGCCGTGCATGATTTCTCCGTGCTGGGTGAAGATAGTAGGGAAGCTTACCATCGAACCGTAAGACTGTGCGATGCCGTCCACCTGTCCGCCTACGAACTTCTCCGTCACTCCCGGCTTTGTGAGTCTCATTGCAGTGGTGTGCATCTTGTATCCAATAGCACAAGCCCTCTCGATCTCGTCGATTTCAAGCTGGCTCTTCGAAGAGCGCTGTTTCACCACGGCATTTATAAGCTCCATCGAAGCTGCTTCGCGCTGCTTGCTTGGATGTATGCCGAGCAGGTCGGAAATGCTGATCATCGTGTCGTGGCGGTAAGGCGGCAGGAAGTGCACCTTCCTGTTCTCCTTCATTGCATTGCCGCAGATAGCCTGCAGCTGCTTCATCGGTGCGGTGTTTGCCACGCCACACATGCCTGCCATGTCTTTCACGCTGTCCACACTGCCGTACCAAACGATGTCGTCGATATCGATGTCGTCTCCAATGAGTGTCTCCACGTCATTGTCCACATCGATGACTCCTACGAGTCCGTCTCTTTGCAGTCCGAAATAATACAGGAATGATGAGTCCTGACGGAATGGGTAGAATCCGTTGGCAGGGAAGTTTGCCGGCGACTCGTTGTTTCCGAAAAGAAGTATGATGCCGCTCTTTACGAGCTTCTTGAGCTCTGCGCGTCGGCCCACGTAGGTTTCTTTGCTGAACATATATATTTAATGTTTATATTTTATATCATATCGTTTTGATGCAACTGTCTTCTGCCGTTTGGCGACCATTCTCTAAAGCAGTACTGCGATACAGAAGCCCAAATATACCAAAGCCATAAATACACCCATTTAAGTCAATCAGTTGATTTCCTGTTTTTCTTCTTCCACATCTTATTCCGTGTGTTTTGAATAATTCATGGATATATATTATAGTATAAAATTTATTTATGTGCAAAGATATACATATTTCGATTAATTGCATTATCTTTGCATGGATTTTTAATGAAAAAGGCTAATAATTTGTTTATCAAGTGTGCCTTTTACAAACTATATTGACACTTTCAGATGATATTTTCGGAGGAATATGCAGGTTAATTGGAATACAGGACTTATACTTGAAGGCGGAGGAATGCGCGGCACGTTTACAAGCGGAGTGCTCGACGGGTTCATGAAGAACAACGTTTATTTCCACTACGTTGTGGCTGTGTCCGCCGGAGCATGCAACGGACTCTCATACATGAGCCATCAGATACGGCGCGCAAGGATATCCAATATCGACTTCCTCGCACGCTACAACTATATCGGATTGCGTCACCTGTTCTCACAGGGCTGCATAATCGACCGCAAGCTTCTCTACGAAGACTTCCCCGACAAGCTCCTGCCGTATGACTACGACACATATTTCAGCAATCCCGACGAATTCGAGATGGTCACCACAAACTGCCTCACCGGCACGGCCTGCTACCTGTCCGAAAAGCATGACCGCCACCGGCTTATCGACATCGTCATGGCTTCGAGCAGTCTGCCCTACGTGAGCCGCATCGTTATGGTGGACGGCATTCCCATGCTCGACGGCGGCATCGTGGACAGCATCCCCGTGATGCGCTCGATAGAGAAGGGCCACAAGACCAACGTACTCGTGCTCACACGCAACAAAGGCTACCGCTCCACGGAGAAAGACCATAAAATCCCACATTTCATCTACAAGAACTATCCCCGCCTCAGGGTGGCGCTGAGCCATCGCTGCGAGGCATACAACCGTCAGCTCGAAATGATAGACGAGATGGAAGAGCGCGGCGAGATAGTATGCATACGTCCCGAGAGACCGGTGGAAGTGGGGCGTATGGAGCGCGACCTGGACAAGCTGGAGCGGCTCTACGAAGAGGGAGTCAGGCTCGGGGAGAAATTCTGCATGGAGTATATGCAGTAGACCGCCCCTACATTATATATATAATCCTATGGCATGAAAATAGCAGAACAATTCATACAGGGCAAACACTCTGCCGCAGACTGTGAGGACGGCATCGTAGTGACCGACCATTTTGCCGCCGTAATCGACGGCAGCACGAGCAAGACACCGTTCCGCCTTGACCCCACGGTGAAGAACGGCCGTTATGCCATGCTTCTCATCGCCGCTTACATCAGGAAGATGCCCGCCGACGCCACGATGGAAACCTTCTGCCAGGGCGTAACGCAGCGCATTGCCGCCGAATATTCCACTCGCGGCATCACCGCCAGGATGGCTGCCCATCCAGAAGAACGGCTTACAGCCTCCGCTATCATCTACAGTAACATGCGCCATGAGGTGTGGATGGTGGGCGACTGCCAGGCCATCGTAGACGGCACTCTTGAAGAGAACGGCAAACCTGGGGAACACGAAGCCGCCATGCTTCGTGCGGACCTCATAAACAAGGGGATGACGCCGGCAGAGGCGCGCCGGCATATAGAGCCGATGCTCGTCGCCGCCATGCTCCAGGGACAGAACCGCCATTACGCCGTAATCGACGGTACGCCGATATATATGGGAGGCACGCGACTAATCCGCGCCTGCCGTGAAGTGGTGCTCGCTTCCGACGGTTATCCCTTCCTCCTGCCCACGCTCCGCGATAGTGAGGAGGCGCTTGCCCGTCAGCTGAAAGACGACCCGCAGAACCTTTCCTCCTTCCTTGCCACCAAAGGCATTGTCGAGGGCAATCTCAGCTTTGATGACAGAGCATACGTCAGACTCTACGTCTGAGCTTCCGACTTGCCCCATGATTCTTATGACTATAAGTGCTTATGTCATATTGTTCGTCATTGTAAAATCATTCAGACAGGACGAATCTTGGCAAGACTTACCCCAATCCCTCTTTCCCATAAGCTATATGATGGTAAGTTATACGAAACAAAAAAGCTTACGATTCTCTGAAAAATCACTGTCGGCTTTGCGTATAACGGAATTTTTCGTAACTTTGAATTAAAATAGCAAATCACGACAATGGACGAAAAACAGAGAATACTGCAGCTGCGGAAGGAGCTGCATGAACACAACTATAAATATTATGTGTTGAACCAACCGGAGATTTCCGACCAGGACTTCGACTTCATGATGCATGAACTGCAGGATTTGGAGGCGAAGCATCCCGAAATGGCCGACCCCAATTCGCCGACGCAGCGCGTGGGCAGCGACCTGAACCATGAGTTCAGCCAGGTGGCACACAAATACCCAATGCTCTCGCTCGCTAACACATACAACGAGCAGGATGTGGCGGAATGGTATGACAGCGTGAAGCGTGGGCTGAATGGTGAGGATTTTGAGGTGTGTTGCGAGATGAAATACGACGGACTTTCAATCAGTCTGACGTATGTCGACGGAAAACTCGTGAGGGGAGTGACGCGCGGCGACGGCGTACATGGCGACGACGTGACCGACAACGTGAAGACCATACGCTGCATCCCTCTCGTGCTGCCAGGCACGGGCTATCCCAACGAGTTTGAAATCCGCGGCGAGATACTCATGCCCTGGAAGGTGTTCGAGCGGCTCAATGCCGAGCGCGAGGCGGCTGAAGAGCCCCTCTTCGCCAATCCGCGCAATGCCGCGAGCGGCACGCTGAAGAGCCAGAACTCCGCTCTCGTGGCGAGCCGTCAGCTTGATTCATACCTGTATTATCTGCTCGGCGAGGACCTGCCCTGCGACGGCCACTATGAGAACCTGCAGGAGGCGGCACGCTGGGGATTCAAGATAAGCCAGGGGATGAAGAAGGTGAAGACGCTGCAGGATATTTACGACTACATAAACTACTGGGACGCGGAGCGAAAGAACCTGCCCGTAGCCACGGACGGTATCGTTCTGAAGGTGAATTCCCTGCGTCAGCAGCGCAGTCTGGGCTTCACCGCCAAGAGCCCGCGCTGGGCCATAGCCTATAAATACAAGGCGGAGAGGGCGTGCACGAGACTCAACGAAGTGACGTTCCAGGTGGGAAGAACGGGAGCCGTGACGCCAGTGGCAAACATGGACCCAGTACAGCTCGCCGGAACTACCGTGAAGCGCGCCACGCTGAACAATGAGGACTTTATCCGCAGCTTCGACCTCCATATCGGCGATTACGTTTATGTAGAGAAGGGTGGGGAGATAATCCCGAAGATAGTGGGCGTGGACATCGACCGCAGACCCATCATCGCACAACCCGTAAGCTTCATCACGCATTGTCCGGAATGTGGCACACGGCTCGTACGCTACGAGGGGGAGTCGGCATGGTATTGCCCCAACGACGCCGGCTGTCCGCCGCAGATCAAGGGTCGCATAGAACATTTCATCTCGCGCAGGGCTATGAACATCGACAGCATCGGGCCCGAGACGGTGGATGATTTCTATCGTCAGGGACTGGTAAGAAATGTGGCAGACCTCTACACCATCGACGTTCAGCAGATTAACGGCGACGGCAGTCGGCAGAAATCGGCAATGAAGATAATCAAGGGCATCGAGGCGTCAAAACAGGTGCCGTTTGAGCGCGTGGTCTTCGCCCTCGGAATACGTTTCGTGGGAGAGACCTCCGCCAAACTCCTGGCACGCCATTTCAAGGATGTCGACAGTCTGATGGGCGCCAAGCTTGACGACCTGACGGAGATTGACGGCATCGGTGAGGTGATGGCCAAGAGCATTATGACATATTTTGCTAATCCGCAGAACAGGGGTATTGTGGAGCGACTGCGCGGCTATGGCTTGCAGATGGCGCTGGGCAAGGACCAGACGGCCGTGGCTTCAGACAAACTTGCCGGCAAGAGCATCGTCATCAGCGGAGTGTTCCAGCATCACAGTCGCGATGAATACAAGCAGCTCATCGAGCAGCATGGCGGCAAGAACGTGGGCAGTATCAGCGGCAAGACTTCGTTTATCCTTGCCGGCGACAACATGGGGCCGTCGAAGCTTCAGAAGGCAGAGAAACTTGGAATCCCGCTTGTCAGTGAGGATGATTTCCTCAAGATAATTGAATAATATGTTCGGTCTGACGGTTTTGCTGCATTAAAAAGACTGCTTTTCCGTCTTGGAAAGATAAAACTGTCATTCCGTGAAACCTCTTTTTTCGCCCCTTTCTTTATTGCTCTCTTGATTTATATCAATAAAGAAAGGGGCGGTTGCATTATTTTTCTTGAAATATTGTGTACGAACACAATTATGTATACCTTTGCAACGTGTTCGAGAGAATACATTTTTCATAGGTTAGTAGTTTGATAGATTTAAGGTAAAGATTATGTTATTAGATTTTAATTGATTTTTGAGTTTGAGCATGCAGCAATTGCTGCTGTCAGACGATTGGTCAAAAAGAATTGTATTCAGGAGGCTAGTGTGAGTGATCATATTATCCTCTTTTTTTTTGTCTTTATATTCCAACAGACTTGTTTCGTTGCGCTTCTGCACACAGTTCATCAGGCAGAGCCGACATTTGTTCAGTCCTGCCGGGGATGGTCTTATATTCCCGGAATGAAGGTTTATATTTCCACGGTTTCGCCGTCGTATGCCAGGTTCACGTCTTCGGGCAGGAGCCTGTTTACCTCGTCGTGCAGTCCGATGTCGTGACACATGTGGGTGAAGAACACGTGCTTGGCGCTCGTCTTGTGTGCGAAACGCAGGGCTTCGTCCACGAGCATGTGGGAGTGGTGTGGGTTGGTGAAGCGCAGGGCGTTGACCACGAGTGTGTCGATGTCCTGCAGGAGTGCGAGTTCCTCCGTCGGTATGGTCTTCATGTCCGTGATATAGGCGAGTCTGCCTATCTTGTAGCCCAGGATTGGCAGTTTGTCGTGCATCACGGTGAAGGGTACGATTGTCAGTTCGTTGATTCTTGTCTCCTCATGCGGTCTGATTTTGTGCAGGTTTATCTTCGGCACTCCGGGGTAGAGATGGTCGGCGAAGCAGTAAGGGAAGGTCTGGCGCAGGCTTTTCTCCGAAATCGGGTCGGCATAAACGTTTATGTCGCCGAACACGCAGAAGGGGCGCACATCATCCATTCCGCCGATGTGGTCGTAGTGGGAGTGGGTGATGAATATGGCGTCAATCTTGCGGAAATCCTGCTTCAGCATCTGTTCGCGGAAGTCAGGCCCGCAGTCAATCAGTATCCTTGTCTGTGGGGTTTCCACCATTGCCGAGCAGCGCATTCGTCTGTCGTGCGGGTCGTTGCTCGTGCAAACTTTGCAGTGGCAGCCTATCGTCGGCACGCCTACGGAGGTTCCGGTTCCGAGAAAAGTCAGAAGCATATTTGGAGTTAAGAATTTAGAGTTAAGAGTTGTTCTTGCTTCGCTGCGATTAAAAATTAGAATTTAGAGTTAAGAATTTAGAGTTGTTCTTGCTTCGCTGCGATTAAGAATTAATGAATTTAGAATTCTCAATTCTTCATTCTTCATTCTTAATCGGCTTCAGCCGACAACTCTAAACTCTTAATTCTAAACTCTACATTTAGATAATATTCACTTCCGGCTGTATGTCTATTCCGAATTCTTTGGCAACATCCTTGCGGATGAGGTTGCACAGGTTCACGATGTCGGCTCCCGTAGCACCGCCGCGGTTCACCAAAACCAGCGCTTGCTTGGAGTGTACTCCGGCCTTGCCCACGGTCTTTCCCTTCCATCCGCACTGGTCTATCATCCATCCGGCAGGAATCTTTTCGTGGTCCTCGTCCACCTCATAGTGGGGCATGTCGGGATGTTTGGCGAGCAGCTCGTTGAACTTGTCCATCTCCACCACGGGGTTCATGAAGAAACTTCCTGCGTTGCCCTCCACCTTCGGGTCGGGCAGCTTGGCGTTGCGTATGCTGATGATGGCCTGGCGAAGCTGCTTGGCCGTAGGGGTCTCTATGCCTTCCTTGTCCAGCTCGGCACGGATATTGCCGTAGCCGAGATGCGAATTGAATATGGTGGAGAGGCGGTATGTCACGTATGTTATGAGATATTTGTTCTTCCAGTCCTCCTTGAAGCGGCTTTTGCGGTAGGCGTATTCACACTCCTCGTTGGTGAAATAGCAGACTTTGCCTGTGGCAATCTCCACTGCTTCCACCTTATATATAATGTCTTTCACTTCGGCACCGTATGCCCCGATGTTCTGCACGGCAGAAGCGCCCACCTCGCCAGGTATAAGCGAGAGGTTCTCCGTTCCATGCCATCCGTGGTCCACGCAGTGTGCAACAACGTCGTCCCATGTCTCTCCACTTCCGCATCTCACGAGCACTCCGCCGTCGATGAACGTGGTGCTGATGCCCTTGATGGCGGAATGTAGCACGGTTCCGCTGAAATCCTTTGTCAGCAACAGATTACTTCCGCCACCTATGAGAAGCAACGGCATATCCGTATCGCTCAAGCTCTTCACTGCCTCCTTTGCTTCGCTGACGGAGGCGTACTCGATGAAGCGGCTGCACTTGGCATCGATGCCAAATGTGTTGTGCTGTGCCAGACTGTAGTTTCTGAAATCTTTCACTTTCTTTACTTTTGTTTGTTTATAAAATATTATCCTGAAAATAAACTGAAAACTCCCGCCGGCAAAGCATCCGCGGGATGTCTGCCGATAGGAGTCTTTCATAAATATTAAATCCTTGTTATTCCGAGAGTCTTGTGAGCTTCCATGCCTTGCCCTTGCGCACGAACGTCAGCTCCATCTCCATACCGTTGGCTATGCCGCGCATCACGAGAATCTTCTTGTTGCTCTGTGTGTACTGCTGTCCGTAGATGATGTTGTAGATGAAATTGGCCGGCAGTTCCGGAGCGAAGGCGGGCCACGTTTCGGGCTCTATGTCGCCGGTCATCGTGCTGAAGTCGTCGTCGGGGTCGGGTCCGGAGAAATGAATCGGACTGTCCAAATGGCGCGACTGGAAGGCGGAATCGGTGGCGAACTTCTGGTAGAAGTCCAGGAACGAGGCATTGTTGTTCTGGTACATCGCTCCCGTATTCACCTCCACGAGATTCCATTCGCCGTTGATGCGGTTGAAGATGTACTGTTTCACCTTTTTGCGCTTCAGGTAAATCTTCTCCACCACCACATGGTTTATCGAAGTGTCCTTCACGATTTTCATCTGGCGGCGGTTGTCGAATATCAGCGTGTAGTAGCCCTGGCTCATGAAGAAATGCTCCATCTTCCACTGGCTTTTTTCCACCATCTTTTCCGACTTGCCGTTTACCACCCGCAGAGGGAACTTGATTCTCTTGAACTGCAGTTTCCTGTTAGCGGCGAAGTTGAAGATGAAATCATCGAACAGCTCGTCGGCAGCCTTTGGCATGGGCTGTTCTGTGATGAGCTGTTCCAGTGTATCGGCAGCCGTTGTGTCGGTAGAATCGATGCCTGCGGTGTCTGCGCCGGAGTTGTTCTTTCCGGTGCATCCCGCTGTCGTACACAGCACCATCAGTACAGATGCGATGACGACAAATAAAATTCCTTTTCTCATTTTCTCATACCAAGAATAAATCCTTGTATATCTTTTAGCTCTCAAATTGCCGCAAATGTACGTATTTATTTTCATTCCGCACGAATATTTCCGCAGAAAAATGCTGATAAACCCCAAACTCTTGACCCCGCTCGTCTCTTTCGCCCACCTTTTGTTTATTCAGCAGAGAGGTAGGGGAGCATTACGACGTTAAAACTTCATAATGTGAAATAAAATAATCAGGGGTGCAATGCAACTTTCGGGGGCTTTTAAACGTCTAATTAACAAGTAGACGAGTAGACATGTAAACGAGTAGACGAGTGGACAAATCACCTTGTCGACCAGTATTTTGTCAAATCGTCTTTTCTCCTTAAAAAATAAATAATATGTTTATGAACAGAATGATAATGATGGCAGCTTTCGTGGCTGCAATGATGACAGGCGGCGCTACGGTGGCCAGGGGTAGCAGCAACGGAATGATTGCGGAGATGAACGTGAATGGCGGGAAGAAAGCGAGCCGCCAGATGAACGTGGCATATTTCTCGAAGATAGACATCAAGGGAGGGGCCAATGTAGTGTTCAGACAGACGAACGGCGGAAAGCCGAAGGTGACCGTAGCTGGCTACAAGGCTGATGTGGACATGGTGTCGGTGAAATCTGACGGCAGAACCCTGACGATAACCCAGGCTGACAACCGCAGCGGATGGCACGTGTTCGGCAGCGGCAAGGAAGTGACGGTTTATGTCAGTGCTCCCGACCTGACGGCGGTGAACATCTTTGGCAGCGGTGATTTCAGAGCCGACGGTAAGGTGGACACGGACAATCTGCTCGTCGTTGTGAAAGGCAGCGGTGACGTGGACATGAGGAACGTGATCTGCGACAATGCCGACATTCAGATTTCCGGCAGCGGCGACGTGGAGATAAAGAACCTCGTGGCTCAGCGCCATGCTGGTATCAAAGTCTACGGCAGCGGCGACGTGGATATAAAGTTCACCCGCAGCGGCTACGTGACGTGTGGCGTTTACGGCAGCGGTGACGTGGAGCTTAAGGGCTACGTGAAGGGGTTGAAGAAGAACGTGAAGGGCAGCGGAGAAATCGAGACAGACGGATTAAAAAGGTGGTAAAGGTCAAATAAACAGCGTATTAGTGACGGTAAGAAAATAATTTAGCGTCACTTATGCACGATTCTCGAAAAAATGCTGTAATTTTGCTCCCGAATAGGCTGTATGCTGTTGCTGACGAGTTCTTTGGAGCCTGATGCGGCTGCAGCGTGGAGCCGGAAGAAATAACGGAATAAAGAAAATCGAAGTTTTTTGACATGATACTTGAGAAGATTGAAAGCCTCCTTAGGGAGGTGACGGAAATGACGGCATCCAATGCCGAGGAGATAGAGGCGCTGCGCCTGAAGTACTTGAGCAAGAAGGGTGAAATCAATGCCGTAATGGCAGACTTTAGAACTGTGCCCGCCGAGCAGAAGAAAGAGGTGGGTATGAAAATCAACGAGTTGAAGCAAACCGCCCTTGAGCGCCTGAACGCCTTGCGCGATGCCCTCGACAACAATGAGAACGGAAGTCAGGATATGGACCTGACGAGGACCGCTTACCCGATAAATCTCGGTACGCGCCATCCGCTCACTATTGTGAAAAATGAAATCATCGACATATTCTCACGTTTGGGATTCACGCTCGCTGATGGTCCGGAAGTGGAGGACGACCTCCACGTGTTCACCAAGATGAACTTTGCCGCTGACCATCCGGCACGCGACATGCAGGATACGTTCTTCGTGGAGCAGAACCCGAATGATGTGACCAAGAATATACTGCTGCGCAGCCATACGAGTTCGGTGCAGGCACGCGTGATGGAGACATCGCAGCCGCCTATCCGCATCATTTGCCCGGGGCGTGTTTACCGCAACGAGGCCATCACGGCACGCGCACACTGCTTCTTCCATCAGATTGAGGGACTCTACATAGACAAGAACGTGTCGTTCACCGACCTGAAGCAGGTGCTTCTTACGTTTGCCCGCGAGATGTTCGGCGCCGACACCAAGATACGTTTGCGCCCGAGCTATTTCCCATTCACCGAGCCGAGTGCCGAGATGGACATCTCATGCCATATCTGCGGCGGTAAGGGCTGTGGATTCTGCAAGCACACGGGATGGGTGGAAATCCTCGGCTGCGGAATGGTAGACCCCAACGTGCTTGAGCTTTGTGGCATCGACAGCAAGGTTTATACCGGCTATGCTTTCGGACTCGGTGTGGAGCGCATCACCAACTTGAAGTATCAGGTTTCCGACCTGCGTATGTTCTCCGAGAACGACGTGCGCTTCCTAGAGGAGTTTGAAGCTGCAAACTGATTCTGATTTTTAAGGCCAGGCGGCATTGCGGCTTTGTCTGCCGATGCGGCGGCCATTGGTATGATACAAATAAAACGAGTAGATGAGGGATTTCCCTTTTCTACTCGTTTGTTTTGTAACCACGAAATGGTCATTAGAATTTTTATGAATGTCTGGCAATCCGTGCCGGCACATTCCGTGTCTTACTTCTCCACCTGTTTGATAAGGTTCTCGAAGTCATCTTTCTGCATGGCTCCCATCTGTACTATGGGCTTGCCGCTGACGGGGATGAAGAGGAAGGTGGGGATGCTCTGTATGCCGAATGTCTGGGCGAGCTCTTTCTCCTTGTCCACATCTATCTTATAGAAATCGACCTTGCCGCTGTATTCCTTTGCACACTCCTCCACGACAGGCGCCATCATTTTGCACGGACCGCACCATGTGGCGTAGAAGTCAATCACTACAGGGCGCTTGCCTTCAAACACCCATTCCTGCTGGTGCTTCTCGTAGTCCATCACCTTCTTCTTGAAGTCGGCGGTGGTGAGATAGTTCACTTTCCCGTCCTCAGTCTCCGCCTCGTCTGTGGCGGCCTTCTGTACGGTAGTGGCTTTCTGCTCGGGTGCTTTCTGCTTGCTGGTCTGCGAACAGCCGGTCATGGCAATTGCCATGGCGGTGAACATAAACAGTATTCTTTTCATTTCCCGGGTCCTCCTGTTTTTCTTATTCTTCCTCTTTCGGTTTGTCCTGGAACTTTATTTCGCTGATTTCCTCCATCTCGTCATCGTCAAACCATTTCACGAGCTTTGCCTTGGCCTTCTCCTTGATTTCCTCGGATACGTTGCCCACCTTATTCAATACATAGAGCAGAACGGCGAGGTCGTCGCCCAGGCCGATGATTGGGATTGCGTCGGGCACTACGTCGAGCGGACTGATGAGATAGCCCAGGGCACCCACGATGATTGCCTTGTCCTTTATCGACACCTTGTCGCTTTGCAGCGTGTAATAAAGGATGAGCGATACGTAAACTAGCTTTGCGCCTGCGCGCTTGGCAATCTTTGAAATCTTCTCCAAGAACTCACCGCTGGTGAATTTGTTGGAATATGACATAAAATCTGGTAATTCCATAATAAAAGTGTTATTTGTCGTGTTTGTAATTATAGGCTGCAAAAATACGAATAATTTTCCTTACCTACAAGAATACTTTATAAATCCTTAAGTAATATGCTCTTTTGAGCCTCGATGTATCTGGCGTGGTTGGCTATAGTGGCGTTCCATTTCCCGTGGTCGGCATCTTTCATGTTGAGGCTTATCTCCCATTTCCCCGCCGACTCATACCGCTCAATGAGCAGGCCGACGCTGAGGCGCGCCAGGTCTTCAGCCGGCTGGTATACGCTCTCCTCGCCCTTCTCGTCGCTCGTAACTTCGCTCACCATGTGCATGTTGGTCAGCTCGTAGAGCAGCTCTTGTGCCACGCGGATGGGGATGTTGGTCTTCAGCTTCAGCTCGAGCGCCGTGTATGGCTTCTCGCCCTTTTCAAAACGTCTGCAGATATGGCTCATCAGCATCATGCTCATTATCAGGCGGTAGCGCGGACTAATCTCGTAAGTCTCAGTGCGGAACGCCGATTCCTCCATGTTCTGGCTCGTGTAACAGAGTTCGGCGCCGAACAGGCAGATGTTCCATGATATCTGCACCCATAGCATGAAGAGCGGCAGGGCGGCAAACGAACCGTATATGGCGTTGTAGCTGCTCACCCAAATCTGCGAGTGGATGTAGAAGAGCTGCAGTCCCTGCATCGCTACTCCGGCAAGGATTCCCGGACCTATGGCGCAGCGCAGCTTCACCTTGGTGTTAGGCATGAACACGTAGAGGGCGATGAACACGGCCGACATCAATACGTATGGCGTGAGGTCCCACAGACGTCTTACCATCGGCGCGAGCAGTTCGAATCCTTCTGTCTCGTTGGCGAATGACACAACGAAGATGGATATTCCCGACGTGACCACGATGATTATCGGGGCGAGGATGAACATGCCCATGTAGTCGGTGACGGTGCGGAAGAAGCTCCTGGGTTTCTTCACCTGCCAGATTCTGTTGAAGGCGAGCTCGATGTTGCGGATAAGAATGGTGACGGTCCAGAGCATGAAAACCAGTCCGATACCTAGGATTATACCGCTCTGCGTGTGTATGAGGTAGGAGTTCACGAAGCCCACTATCGTGTCGGCAGCCTGCGGTTGGCTTGAGAGCACACCGCGGAACCATTCCTCTATATATTTGTTGAAGCCGAATCCCCTGGCTATGGCGAAGACTACGGCGAGGATGGGCACGATGGCGAGTAGGGTGGAGTAGGTCAGCGCTGCGGCGGAGTCGATTATCCGCTTTGTCGTGAACCTCTCTATAGCTAGGATGAGCATGCGCAATGTGGCTACGGCAAACCTTGTGTGGCGTGGCTTCCTGCTGAAATCCTTCCAGATGCCGTATTTGAAAAAGTCAATGGTTTTTCTTATGTTCATCTTCTATGGTCGTGTGGGTTAGGGAAAAAAAGGCGGATGGAAAAATAAAAAGAAAACAGTGCCCCTATAAGCCGAGTTCTGTCCTGCGGCAACCTCTCGGCAGCCGCAGTGCCTGCCATTTATCCAGAACATGAGTCACCCCATGCCTCAAGCGTTCTACCCTCCGTCGGAGTAAGTCGGACGGGCAATCCTCAGACGACGGTTTACGCGAACTTGCAGCCTCCGGACGGCACAGCCCGATGATCACCCACCGGCTGGTGGTCTCTTACACCACCTTCTCACCCTTGCCTGCCTTGAAATGATAAATCATATGAAAAGAAGTATAAGGTCAGGCGGTTGTTTTCTTCTGCCGTATCCTACTGTTGCCAATAGCTTCCGCTTTCAGAAGCGGAGCGCCCTGTGCTGCTCGGACTTTCCTCTCGTGGCCCAATGGCCGCCAGCGGCAGAGCCGGAGCACTGTATTCTTATATTTTCTGCAAAGGTAATGAATTTAATCATGAATAAGGTATCAGAAATCATGATTTTTTTAATTTGGGGATTTTTTTAATGAAGAATTAATTCGAATATAGAGTTTAGAATGTAGAAACGAAGTTCGGCGGCCGAAGGGAAAGCCAATTAAAAGTTGTTCTCGCTGCGCTGCGATTAATAATTAATGAGTTAAGAATCATGTTGCTCAAATCAATTCCTGATTCTTAATCGGCTGCAAGCCGACAACTCTACATTCTAAACTCTATATTCGAATTAATACTTCATTTATTTCACAATTTTCTTTCCTTCCACTACATAGATGCCGTGCTGCAGTCCGTCGGTGGCGCTTTGCCTCTCCACTCTGGTCTTTACCTTCATGCCCGAAACTGTGTAGACATCCACGAAGGCCGGTCTTTCCTCGGTAGGCAATTCAATGATGGTAGGTTTGTCGTAGTTGTCGTAGCTGAAGGTGATGTCTTTCTTGTCGCCCCATACATACTGCTCCAGTCCGGGATAGTCCACGAACGGGTTGCGGTTCTTCTGGATGCCGTAGACGGCGTTGTTGCGGTCTATTTCCTTCTGGCTTACGGGGTCTTCCTTCGCCCATTTCAGCAGCAGCTGCAAGGCCCAGTCCTTGAATGCAGGGTATTTGTTATGGGAGAGCATGTCGCTTTCCCATGAGCTGATCTTGCTCTCGTAGCAGGTTGCCATGTAGAAGTATATTCTGGCGAAGTCGCCCTTGTATTCGTCGTTCGGCTCGAACACGATGCCCGAATAGCCCGGCGACGTGCATTTGCCCAGTTTGCTGAAGCCCTTGTTCGACTGGTATTTCTCTCCCTTTGTCTCACCGAACGGATAATTGCTGCGCATACCGTTGACCTTTCCGTCAGTAGGCACGATGTGCATGATGTCGGTCACCATCGGCGCGGCGTCCTTGAACCAGCTTTTGGGGAATGAGTGCTCGCGGTTGAACTTGTCGCCCTCATTCTTGTAGTTTCCGGCCCTGTCCTTGTCGAAATTGAAGTTCGTGGTGCATGAATACATGTCCCACACCTTCCCGTCCGGTCTCTTGTCCGTCTTCTTGTAATGCTCCCACAATGAATTGTAGCTCAGGGAGGTATGCTTGTTGATTACGTCTGCAAGTGCGGTCTTCAGTGCGCTTCCCTTCTTTCCTTCGGCTTTCTCGTAGTATGTGCCGCTGTTGTTGGGGCCCTGGGCCCAAGCGCATGCGGCAAAAAGAATCATTGCCGCTGCGAAAATGTTTCTTTTGATTGTCATGATGTTGTTATTTAATTCTTTAGTATTATAGTCCTGTCTTTTGTTCTGACGGATATTGCCCGCCCGGCTTCAATGGCGGATAGGATTGGCAAAGGTAGTCCATTTTTCTCAAAGTAAGGCATAAAGTGGTGAAAATTAATCAGTTCAAGGCAAGTAATTGGGCGAAATTTGCAAAAAAATTGAAATATATTTCCGTATGCCGTTAAAAACTCGTATATTTGCAAGCCTTTTTAAGCATGATAGTGTATTACCTATAATTAATTAAAAGAAATGACAAAAGCAGATATAATCGACGAGATCGTGGGTTCTACAGGTGTAGCCCGCAAGGATGTTACCGCCACAGTTGAAGCATTTATGGAGGCAATCAAGAAGAGCCTTCTCGACAATAAGGAGAATGTTTACCTGCGTGGTTTCGGCAGCTTCATCGTCAAGCATCGTGCCGAGAAGACTGCAAGAAATATCTCGAAGAACACTACAATCGTAATTGCCGCCCATGATTTCCCGAGCTTCAAGCCGGCAAAGAGCTTCGTAAGCAAGATGAAGGGCGAGGAGGAATAAACCGTATTTCCTGAAATATATAATAAGGAGTCGTGGTTTCCTTTGTCAATGCAGGGAAGGAGTTCCCGGACAAGAAGAGGAGAATTTATTAAATAACATTATATTCAAACATTTTAAATAATAACGATTATGCCAAACGGTAAGAAGAAGAAGGGCCACAAGATGGCTACTCACAAGCGTAAGAAAAGATTAAGAAAGAACAGACATAAGAGCAAGTAAACAACTAACTGCAGAGTTAGTGCTCGTTAATAAGTCTATTCGGACTGGGCATGTCAATCAATGCAGCATCTTCCGTAAGAACGCGTATTTGTTGACATGCCCTTATTTTATTGGAAAATCAAGTTTTGTAATTAAGACATGACAAGCGAATTAGTAATCGACGTACAACAGAATGAAATCTCAATCGCTCTGCTGGAGGACAAGAATCTGGTGGAGTATCAGAACGAGCCCCGTTCGGCTTCATTCTCCGTTGGGAACATCTACGTGGCAAAGGTGAAGAAACTGATGCCGGGCTTGAATGCAAGCTTCGTGGATGTGGGCTATGAGCGTGATGCCTTTCTACATTATCTTGACCTCGGGAGTCAGTTCAACTCCTATGAGAAGTATATCAAACAGGTACAGAGCGACAGAAAGAAACTTTATCCTTTCTCAAAGGCTTCGCGTCTGCCCGACCTGAAGAAGGACGGCAGCGTGCAGAACGAGCTGCAGCAAGGACAGGAAGTGCTCGTGCAGATCGTGAAAGAACCGATTTCCACCAAGGGGCCGCGCCTGACGGGCGAGCTCAGCTTTGCCGGACGTTACTTGGTGCTTATTCCATTCGACGATAAGGTTTCTGTCTCATCCAAGATCAAAAGCGGCGAGGAGCGTGCAAGACTAAAGCAGCTCATCCACAGCATCAAGCCGAAAAACGTGGGCGTCATCGTGCGCACCGTGGCAGAAGGCAAACGCGTGGCAGAGCTTGACACAGAGCTTAAAATCCTTATGAAGCGGTGGGAGGACGCTATCGAGAAGGTGCAGAAAACGCAGAAACGCCCGCAGCTCGTGTATGAAGAGACGAGCCGTGTGGTTGCGATGCTCCGCGACCTCTTCAATCCGTCGTATGAAAACATTTATGTCAACGACGAGGAGGTCTACAAGGAGGTGAAACATTACGTTACGCTCATTGCTCCGGAAAAGTCACATATTGTGAAGCTTTACACTGGCTCCGTACCTATTTTCGACAATTTCAACGTAACAAAGCAGATTAAGTCAAGCTTCGGAAGAATCGTGAACTATAAGCATGGCGCTTATCTTTATATTGAGCACACCGAAGCCCTGCATGTGGTTGACGTGAACAGCGGAAACCGCACACGTTCGGCCAACGGACAGGAGGCCAATGCCCTCGACGTGAACCTTGGCGCTGCCGATGAGCTGGCGCGTCAGCTGCGTCTCAGGGACATGGGTGGCATCATTGTCGTGGACTTCATTGACATGAATCTTGCAGAAGACCGTCAGATCCTTTATGAACGGATGTGCAAGAACATGCAGAAGGACCGCGCGCGCCACAATATCCTGCCGCTGAGCAAGTTCGGACTGATGCAGATTACGCGTCAGCGTGTGCGTCCGGCGATGGACGTCAATGTTGAAGAGACCTGCCCCACGTGTTTCGGCAAGGGTAAGATCAAGTCGAGCATACTTTTCACGGATCAGTTGGAGGGAAAGATTGACAAACTGGTCAACAAGATAGGCATCAAGACATTCTACTTGCATGTTCATCCGTATGTTGCCGCTTACATCAACCAGGGCATCCTGAGCCTGAAGCGCAGGTGGCAGTTGAAATACGGACTTGGAGTGCATGTCATCGCTTCCCAGAAACTTGCTTTCCTGCAGTATGAATTCTATGACAGCAAGAAGCAGTTTATCGACATGAAGGAAGAAAACGAGACGATGTAGAATCACCATCAGTAAAAAAAAGGTTCCAGTTTCACCGCTCTTGGCCATTTTGTCAAGACCAGTTGTGGAACTGGAGCCTTTTTTTATTCCTCGTGTTTTATGTGGGGCAATATCAAGGATATCCCCCTTCCTGTTTTCTGGTAACAGGAAAAAACAAAACACATCCCTACCTTTATAATAAATAAAACCATTCACTTCCCTCCCTAAGGGGGGAGGGGGAAGTCGCCTATTGGCGGCGCGGGGGGAGGAACTTTAAATAATCTTGAACCTCACCCTGAACGACCTCTTTTCCTCATCCCAGTTAGTTCCGAGGAGCACGAATTTGCCTATCTGGCTTGTCGACCTCACGTGCTTTCCGATACACGGACACACATCGTAGTCGCCGATACGTACCAGCCGCAGCATCTCCGAGGCATCATCCGGCAGACGGTCGAGCTTCACGCCCTCCGGTATATGGTCGCGGTCCACGAATTCGTAGGTCACGGGCAGGTCTTCCTCAATCAGTTCGTTCATCCTGCGCTCTATTTCCTTCTCCTCCTTGCGGTCGGGTTTGTGGTCGAGGATATAGCTTATCTTGCTCTTCTTGCGTTCGATGTGCGCATTGCGCGAACGTTCGCATCCGAACATTCTCATCATCGTCTGGTTGAGGAGATGCTCGGCGGTGTGTGCCGGCGGAAACTCCTCTTTGTTGTGGGCGTTCAGTTCTATTTCGTTGTTCATAGGTAAGATGTTAATATATGGTGTGAATCCGAAAGTTATAGTCCGTCATTTCTTTTTCACTATTTTCATTATCTTTCCGCTGTTTGGCTTGATGGCCAGTGACATTTGGCAGTCCGTCGAGAGACATACGGTACTTGTGACGCCTGTCATCAAGTCCGTGGCGTGCATTATTCCGGTGGGCAGCTTCAGATAGTCGAAGGCGTGCTGCGGGATGTTTATCCTCACGTTCGCCTCGGTGTCGGCAAAGTTCACCGCCACAACCAGCACCTCGTTCTTGTATTTGCGGATGAAGACATACTGACGGGATGCGTCGAAGTCTCCCGACGACGGGTTCACGTACATCAGGTCGAAGAATTCGCCCTCGCTCACTGCCTTCTCCGTCCTTGCGATGTTGAGCACCCTGCTGTATTCAGCCTCAAGCGCCTTTTCTTCTTTTGTGAGCTGGCGGCGACAGCAGTATCCATGGATTAGGGAGTCCATCGACCAGTAGTCGAATATCGTGGTCCTGCCGTCCATGCCGCTGAATCCCTCTTCGTCCATGCCCCGCTCGCCGAATTCCTGTCCGGCGTAGACCATGAGCGGGTTCTGGCGCATCAGCGCACTGACGATGAGCGCCGGAATGCCTTTCCTCGCGTTGCCGGCAAAGAAGTCGCTCGCCAGGCGCTGCTCGTCGTGATTCTCAAGAAAGTAGAGCATGTTGTCGGCAATATCATCGGTCTGCTGCCATTGGCGTGTGATGTCGGCAGCCCACCGGTTGCCGCAGACCACGTCGCGCACGCAGTCGTACATCCCCACCTTGTCATACAGATAGTTGAATCCGGAGGCGATGTATTCGCGGTAGCGTGCGGGGTTGTACACCTCTCCTATGAACACCACCTTCTTGTATTTTTTCTTCACCTCGGCAGTCGCCCATTTCCAGAACTCCGACGGCACCATCTCCGCCATGTCGCAGCGGAATCCGTCCACGCCCTTCCCTGCCCAGAAGAGCAGGATGTCGCGCATCTTCTTCCATGTGTCGGGGATTGGCGAAAAGTGGGTCGACACCCCACCGGCGTCGCAATAATCCACGCCGTAGTTGAGCTTCACCGTCTCATACCAGTCGTTCCTGCCGGGACGGTTGCCGAAGCAGTCGTTGCCCGTCGCCTTTGCCGGGAACTCCTCGTATGGCTTCTCTTCGCCGTGATGCAGGTCTATTTCTGGGTCGAAGGCAGCGCCGGGGCAGTAGTAGAAATTGTTCATCGGGTCAAACTGCTTCCCCGTGTCGTCGTCCTCGCCGAAATCCTTCACTCCCTTGGGGCGTGCGATGGATTTATACTGTCGCGCCACGTGGTTCGGCACGAAGTCGATGATTATCTTCAGCCCCGCATCGTGCGTGCGCTTTACGAGACTTTCAAACTCCAGCATCCTCTTTCCCACGTTCACCGCCAGGTCAGGGTCGATGTCGTAGTAGTCGGTTATGGCATACGGACTGCCGGCGTTGCCCTTCACCACTGCAGGGTGCTGGCGCGGAATGCCGTAGGCGGAGTAGTCTGTCGTTGTTGCGTGGCGTATCACTCCCGTGTACCATACATGTGTGGCGCCCAGTTCACTGATGCGTCTCAATATGGCAGGCGTGAATCCGTTCATCTTTCCGCATCCGTTGTCTGCGATAGTTCCGTTGTATTTGCGCGTGGCATTCGTGTTTCCGAAGAGTCGGGTGAATATCTGGTAGATTATGATTTTCTCTTTCATTTTTTTGGTTTTAGTTGATGAGTAAAATATATTATGTTATGTGCAAATATATATATAATAATGTAATTCCCCAAAGTATTTCCTGTAATATGTATTATAATCAAGAGGATTTCCCCGTTTTTCATGTTCTTCATTTAAATGCGTAGATGCTTGTCGTGTATAGCGAATCTTACTTGCTGGATATATGTAAGATTATTCTTTTCTGTCTGTGCATTTAGCGGAAGAGCCGGAAAATTGATGTGTTCAACAAACAGACAAGGCGTGCAACCCATATTATGGGATTTGCACGCCTTGCTGTAGATGCTTGCAGCGCAGTCTTGCGCCGCGCGTTTATCGTCTTATTGTATTCCGTGGGCGCTTACGCCCTTGTCGATACGGCCGATCATACCCTGCAGAGCTTTGCCAGGACCACACTCCGTGAAATCGTCGGCACCGTCTGCAATCATGTTCTGCACGCACTGGGTCCAGCGCACCGAACTTGTCAGCTGGGCGATGAGGTTCTCCTTGATTTCGGCAGGCTCAGTGTGAGGCTTGCCGTCAACGTTCTGGTATACAGGACACTTTGGGGCGTGGATTTCCGTGCTCTTGATGGCAGCCTCCAGTTCGTCCTTTGCCGGTTGCATCAGTGGAGAGTGGAACGCACCGCCAACCTTCAGCGGCAGTGCACGCTTTGCTCCTACGGCCTTCAGCTTCTCGCAAGCCTCCTGGATAGCCTCGATGTTTCCGGAGATTACGAGCTGGCCGGGACAATTGTAGTTGGCCGGAACGACCACGCATCCTGGCTTGCTCACCTCTGCGCAGATTTCTTCAATCTTGTCGTCGGCAAGACCCACGATGGCAGCCATCGTTGAAGGGGCGGCCTCACAAGCCTTCTGCATGGCCATCGCACGGGCGTAGACCAGTTTCAGACCATCCTCGAAGCTCAGTGCTCCGGCAGCTACAAGGGCAGAGAACTCGCCCAGAGAGTGACCGGCAACCATTGCTGGCTGGAAGGCGTCGCCCATGCAGAGCGCGCTGATCACGCTGTGGAGGAATACTGCAGGCTGGGTTACCTTGGTCTGCTTCAGCTCCTCGTCGGTGCCGTTGAACATGATGTCTGTGATGCTGTATCCGAGAATTTCGTTAGCCTTGTCGAAAAGTTCTTTTGCCAATGGATTGTTGTCGTAGAGGTCTTTGCCCATGCCTACGAACTGTGCTCCTTGTCCAGGAAATACAAATGCTTTCATTTTGTCTCTTAATTATTGTTTTAAAAACTGTTGTCAGCTGTGTGTTAATGATATACACAGCTCCCAAAAACGCTGCAAAGTTACACATTTTGTATGACATACACGCATATATCAACTGAAAAACGTAAAAAAATACTGTTTGTGAGTCGACAAGAAGGATAGTTTTGTTCCTTGATAGAGCAGCGTGCGTGGATTCGTCCGCCTTATGGTTGCAGGGGCCGGGGCAGGCGAAACGTAGATTAATAATGGTGAAAAAAGTTTTCATTCCTTGCAGAATAAGGCGATAAGCACTATATTTGCCACCATGAAGAAGAAGATTTTCATATTGATATACCTCGTCTGCACCATGCCGTTGCTGGCCATGGCGCAGATTGCCGAAGGCCGGGGCCACGCCGCAGCAACCGACAAGCGCCAGGGACAGATAGCTCCGCCAGCCGCTGATTCGCTCATCGACATGGGCAGGGGAGCGGAATGCAGTCTGCCCGTAGAGAGTATGGCGCAGCCATATTCGCGGCGTACGTATAGCGGAATGGAGATGCTGCCGAACGACTCTATTCATCTGCCCGTTCTGAATATGAGGGGGCAGGTGCCGTCGCTGATGAGCTATCCTTACGACACTTGGTGGGGGATGGACACATGGCAGCTCCACAAGGGGCTCAACGTGAATCTCGGGGCATCCGTGTTCGCTGCGTTCGGCAAGGGCGCACCAAAAGGGGCGGGCTTCGCGCAGGAACTGTCGATGATGTATGCCATGCCGCTCAGCGGAAAGCTCTCGCTCGCCGTGGGAGGATGGATGAGCAATGCCAATTGGGCGCACGACAGATATACGGATGCCGGACTGAGCGCCGTGCTCGGATACAGGTTCAATGAGCATTGGGAGGCGTATGTATACGGCAGGAAGTCGATAATGAACAAGCCGATGCCATACCGCTTCCGCACAATGCAGGAACTGGGCGACAGGGTGGGGGCTGCCGTGAAATACAATTTCTCGCCGAGCTGTAGCATACAGGTGTCCGTTTCTACGGGAAAATGTCCGCAGCCGGAATGGGGTGACGGCTTCAACGGGAACCATTGACGAAATTTCCGCTCTGATATTTTGTCCGGCGGAAATAAAGACGTATATTTGTGGCGTTAAATCAACAGGACGCAAGTATGAATACATTATATCCTCTATTGTTTGAACCGAATCTCCATACTGTTGTGTGGGGAGGCGACAGACTGTGCCCGTACAAGGGGCTCGAACCGAAGCAGGAGCCGATAGGCGAAAGCTGGGAAGTCAGTGCGGTGCCTTCAAGCACGGACGTGGTGAGCAACGGAGTGTTCAAGGGGCAGGACCTCATCTACGTGATAAACCAGAATCCCGAGGGCATTCTCGGCAAGTCCGTGGCGGAGAGATACGGCGGGAAGCTGCCGCTCCTCGTGAAATTCATCGACGCCAAGCGCGACCTCAGCATACAGGTGCACCCTAACGACGAGATGGCGCAGAGGCTCTACGGCAAGTTCGGAAAGTCGGAGATGTGGTATATCATCGATGCCGAGCCGGGCAGCTGTCTCTATGCCGGATTCAAGAGCAGGATATCAGAATATGAATACAAGAAGCGCATTGCCGACGGGTCTATAACGGAGGTGCTGGCGAAGCACAGCGTGAAGCCGGGCGACGTGTTCTATCTGCCCGCTGGAAGGGTGCACGCCATCTGTCGCGGAATACTGCTTGCCGAGGTGCAGCAGTCGTCAGACTTGACCTACCGCATATTCGACTACAACCGCCCGGGACTCGACGGAAAGCCGAGGGAACTGCATACGGAGCTTGCGGCGCAGGCGCTCGACTTCAATGTGGAGGACGAATACCGTACTATATATAAGGAAGAGGGAAACAGGTCGAACCTCGTTATCGACTCACCGTATTTCAGCGTGAGAGTGACGGAGATGACGGGGACGTTCCACAGAAACCTTATGAAATACGACAGCTTCATCATCAGCATGTGCATAAAGGGAGACTGCAAGATTGTGGTCAGGTCCACGGGTGACGAGATAATGCTGAAGGAAGGCAACAGTTGCTTGATTCCAGCCGCCATCGCAGATTACGATGTAGTGCCGCTCACCGGAATGACCAGGGTGCTCGATGCGTTCATCGACAATAAAGACAGAAGTCTGGCACACCGCATAACGAGATTCCTGCATCTGACGGAGAAGTGAAATTCTGACAAAAATGCAAAACTTGTACAGAAAACATGCACATTCAAGCCCTTTCGTGAGCATTTTTAAAGGAAAGTGTTTAAAATATTTTAAATAGGGATAAAGTTATTTTTGTTTTTTCATCTTATTCTGTATATTTGCACTGCCCAAGCAGGGCGGATGAAACATATTAATGAATTAAACGGAAATTTATATATATAAAAATCTATGTTTGAAAATCTAAGTGACAGACTTGAGCGCTCGTTTAAGATACTGAAAGGTGAAGGGAAAATTACTGAAATCAACGTAGCGGAGACGCTCAAAGATGTCCGCAGAGCATTGACCGAGGCCGACGTGAACTATAAGGTGGCCAAGACATTCGTGGACACCGTGAAGCAGAAGGCCATGGGCATGAATGTGCTCACCGCCGTGAAGCCGGGACAGCTCATGGTTAAGCTCGTGCATGACGAACTCGCTGAACTGATGGGAGGTGAGGCTGCCGAACTGAAACTCGACGGCAGGCCATCAATCATACTGATGTCCGGACTACAGGGTTCCGGTAAGACAACGTTCAGCGGCAAGCTCGCCAATATGCTCAAGAACAAACAGCATAAGAATCCACTGCTCGTAGCCTGCGACGTGTATCGTCCGGCCGCTATCCAGCAGCTGAAGGTGGTGGCAGAACAGGTGGAAGTGCCTGTATATTCGGAAGAAGGAAACAAGAACGTTGTGGAGATTGCCGGCAATGCCATCAAGGAGGCTAAGGCAAAGAACTATGACGTGGTTATCATAGATACCGCCGGTCGACTCGCAGTAGACGAGGAGATGATGGACGAAATCGAAAGGCTGAAGAATGCTGTGAATCCGAACGAGACGCTCTTCGTGGTTGACTCGATGACCGGTCAGGATGCCGTGAATACGGCGAAGACGTTCAACGACAGGCTTGATTTCGACGGCGTGGTACTGACGAAGCTTGATGGTGACACACGAGGCGGTGCTGCACTCAGCATCCGTACGGTGGTTACAAAGCCTATCAAGTTTGTAGGTACAGGCGAGAAGATGGAAGCAATCGATGTGTTCCATCCGTCGCGTATGGCAGACCGTATCCTCGGAATGGGTGATATCGTCAGCTTGGTAGAGCGCGCACAGGAGCAGTTCGACGAGGAAGAGGCCAAGCGCCTGCAGAAGAAGATACAGAAGAACAAGTTCGACTTCAACGATTTCCTCGGACAGATACAGCAGATCAAGAAGATGGGTAATCTGAAGGATCTCGCTTCGATGATTCCTGGCGTAGGCAAGGCTATAAAGGATGTGGATATCGATGACAATGCCTTCAAGGGCATCGAGGCTATCATCCTGAGCATGACGCCGAAGGAGCGCACTAATCCGGAATTGCTCAATACAAGCCGTCGCCAGCGCATCGCCAAGGGTTCTGGAACAAGCATCCAGGATGTGAACCGACTGGTGAAGCAGTTCGACCAGACCCGCAAGATGATGAAGATGGTCACCGGTTCGAAGATGACACAGATGATGAGCGCAATGAAGCATATGAAGGGCGGAATGCCCGACATGTCTGGTATGCCAGGAATGCCGAAGCTCTAAATATAGAATTTAATAACCATTAGGGAGCAGGGATAGGGTAGCAGGGGCGTAATGGCCCGGTGACCTGTCAGCTTGCAAAATGCTGTGGCCTGATATCCTGTACACTCCCTGTACTCTAATAAAATAAAGAAAAACATGCAGTTAATTGACGGAAAAGCAACGGCAGCGAAAATCAAGGAGGAAATTGCTGCTGAAGTGAAAGAGATTATTGCAAACGGAGGCAAACAGCCGCATCTTGCTGCAATCCTCGTGGGACATGACGGCGGAAGTGAGACTTACGTCAAGAACAAGGTCCTGGCTTGTGAGGCTTGCGGATTCAAGAGTTCCCTCATCCGTTTTGAGGATGACGTGACCGAGGAGGAACTGCTTGCCACCGTGAAGAAATTGAATGAAGACGATGATGTTGACGGATTCATCGTACAGTTGCCTTTACCGAAGCATATCGATGAGCAGAAGGTTATTATGGCTATCGATTACCGTAAGGACGTTGACGGATTCCACCCGATCAACGTGGGAAGAATGTCTATCGGTCTGCCTTGCTTCATCTCGGCCACTCCGCTTGGCATCATTACACTGCTTCGCAGATACAATATCGAGACTTCAGGAAAGAAATGCGTGGTGCTTGGCAGAAGCAACATCGTGGGCAAACCGATGGCACAGCTCATGATGCAGAAGGAATATGGAGACTCCACCGTCACCGTATGCCACAGCCACTCCAAGACGCTGAAGGAGGAATGTCGTGAGGCTGACATCATTATTGCAGCTATCGGCAGACCGGATTTCGTTACCGCTGATATGGTGAAGGAGGGTGCCGTGGTGATTGATGTCGGTACGACACGTGTGCCTGACGCTACACGCAAGAGCGGTTTCCGCCTGAACGGTGACGTCAAGTTCGATGAGGTGGCTCCTAAGTGCTCATTCATAACTCCGGTTCCCGGCGGCGTAGGTCCGATGACCATCTGCTCGCTGATGAAGAACACATTGGCTGCCGGAAAGAAAGAATTCTATAAATAGTAGAGGAGGGGAGCATTCCCCTCTCCCCTATATGCTGAAGAATATGACTGCAGAGGAATATTATATCAAAGGAAAGGAGTTTCATCGGGCAGGTAACTGGCAGGAGGCAATTCATTACTATATAGAGGCGATCGAACTTGACCCCGAAAGTCCTGCTGTTGAAGCAAAGAAGATGGTTGAGAATATCCTCAACTACTACTGCAAGGATATGTATAACCCATAATCCGGTTACAGGAGAATGTCTTGGCAGAAGAATGTAGAGAAGAAAATCTAAAAAGAATCTTAGTATAAGAGCTTATAGCGACAGGCCGAATTGAGGCTGCTGCCTTGAAGAGGCTGTTACTGTTACCCTTTAATTTAATTTAAAAAAAACATGGGAAAAATCAAAGGAGCTATTGTGGTGAACACAGACCGCTGTAAGGGCTGTTCACTTTGCGTCGTAGCTTGTCCGAAAGAGGTTATTGCCTTGTCCGACAAGCACGTCAATGTTCATGGTTATCCTTACGCCGTGGCAGTGCGTCCGGATGATTGTATCGGATGCGCATCGTGTGGTATCGTATGTCCTGACGGATGTATCAGTGTTTACAAAAAAAGAATGGAGGACTAAGCAATGGCAGAAAAAGAAGTTCTTTTAATGAAAGGAAACGAGGCTATCGCTCATGCCGCAATCCGTTGCGGATGTGATGCCTACTTCGGTTATCCTATCACTCCACAGAGTGAAGTTATTGAAACGCTTGCCGAACTGAAGCCTTGGGAAACTACAGGTATGGTGGTATTGCAGGCTGAGAGTGAGGTGGCTTCAATAAATATGGTTTATGGAGCTGCTGGAGCTGGTAAGAGGGTGTTCACATCTTCTTCAAGCCCTGGTGTCGCACTTATGCAGGAGGGTATCTCCTATATGGCTGGTGCCGAGTTGCCTGGCGTATTCGTCAACGTGCAGCGTGGCGGTCCTGGTCTGGGTACTATCCAGCCTTCACAGAGCGACTATTTCCAGTCTACTCGTGGTGGTGGTAACGGTGACTACTATGTTATCGTGCTCGCACCGTCTTCAGTACAGGAAATGGCTGACTTCATGGACCTCGCTTTCGAACTCGCATTCAAGTATCGTATGCCGGCAATGTTGCTGAGCGACGGTGTTATCGGTCAGATGATGGAGAAGGTGGTTCTGCCGGAGCAGAAGCCTCGCCGCACCGAAGAGGAAGTTAAGGCTGAGTGCCCATGGGCTACATTCGGCCGTACACCAGACCGTAAGCCTAACATCATCACTTCTCTTGAGCTCCAGCCGGAGGTTATGGAGCAGCGAAACCTGCGCCTGCTTGAGAAGTATGAGAAGGTTAAAGCAAATGAAGTAAGATATGAAATGACTCAGTGCGAAGATGCCGACTATATCCTGGTGGCATTCGGTAGTGCTGCACGTATCTCTGAGAAGGCTATGGAGCTTGCTCGCGAGGAGGGACTCAAGGTTGGTCTCTTCCGTCCTATCACATTGTGGCCTTTCCCGGAAAAGCAGCTTGCTGAGCTTGCTAAGGGTAAGAAGGGTATGCTCTCTGTTGAAATCAACGCCGGACAGATGGTGGAGGATGTTCGTCTCGCTACTAATGGTGCTGTTCCTGTTGAGCATTTCGGACGACTTGGAGGTATCGTTCCTGATCCAGAGGAGATCGTAGTCTCTTTGAAGGAGAATATCAAGAGCGGTAGATTTAATGGTTAATTATTAAATTTTGAAAAACATGAAAGAAGATATAATTGCACCGGAGAATCTGGTATATGAGAAGCCGTCTTTGATGAACGACACTCCTATGCATTATTGCCCAGGATGTTCTCACGGAGTAGTACATAAACTCGTGGCTGAGGTCATCGAGGAAATGGGAATGAAAGACAAGACCGTCGGAGTTAGTCCTGTTGGATGCTCCGTATTCGCATACAGATATTTGGATATCGACTGGTCCGAGGCTGCTCACGGACGTGCACCGGCTGTGGCTACTGCCATCAAGAGAGTATGGCCAGACCGTCTTGTATTCACATATCAGGGTGATGGTGACTTGGCTTGTATCGGTACTGCCGAGACTATCCACGCCCTCAACCGTGGCGAGAATATTACTATCATTTTCATCAACAATGCTATCTATGGTATGACCGGTGGTCAGATGGCTCCGACTACACTGCTCGGACAGAAGACAGTGACATGTCCTTACGGACGTACTCCGGAACTTCACGGATATCCTTTGAAGATGACAGAAATCGCTGCCACACTGCAGGGTACATGCTACGTAACACGTCAGAGCGTAGACACCGTAGCTTCTATCCGTTCTGCAAAGAAGGCTATCCGCAAGGCTTTCGAGGCTTCTATGGCAGGTAAGGGCTCAAGCCTCGTAGAGATTGTCAGCACATGTAACAGTGGATGGAAACTCTCTCCTGTAAAGGCTAATGAGTGGATGCGTGATAAGATGTTTAGTTTTTATCCTAAGGGCGACCTTAAAAATACTATTGACGAATGAAAAAAGAAATAATTATATCAGGATTCGGCGGTCAGGGTGTGCTTTCTATGGGTAAGATTCTTGCTTACTCTGGACTTATGGAGGACAAGGAGGTTACTTGGATGCCTGCATACGGACCGGAACAGCGTGGTGGTACTGCCAACGTTACAGTGATTGTAAGCGACGAGCGTATCTCTTCACCTGTACTCAGCAAGTACGACATTGCTATTGTTCTCAACCAGCCTTCACTCGACAAGTTCGAGTCTCGCGTTAAGCCAGGCGGTATCCTCATCTATGAGGGCAACGGTATTATCAATCCTCCTACCCGCAAGGATATCGATATTTATCGTATCGATGCCATGGACAAGGCAGCTGAGCTGAAGAACACCAAGGTATTCAATATGATTGTGCTCGGCGGTATGCTCCGCGTAGCTCCTGTAGTAAGCGAAAAGGGTGTTGAGAAGGCTCTCTTCAAGACATTGCCTGAGCGTCACCACAAACTCATCCCACTGAATATGGATGCTATCAAGGTTGGTGGCGACATTATGCAGAAGCAGTAAATCTATATTAATGTTATAATCAAGTCGCATAGGTCTTTATCCTATGCGACTTTTTTTGTTTTGTTTCAAATTGGCATACTATCGTCTCTCTATAGAGAAATACCCCGCCGACCAGGCTTTCCCACTTCCCGTCCATTCCGTTTTTAATGAAAATATTTTTTTTATTTTGTTACCCTCACACCCTCACAATCCGTCTGAAACGCCCTGTTTATCGGGGTTTCAGTGGTGAGGGTAAGTGTGAGGGTAAACTTTCTCCTCTCACACTTGCTCTCACACCCTCACAATCCGT
>USSF01000013.1 GCA_900557405.1 uncultured Prevotella sp. | reverse complement strand
CGAACTCGCAGAAGTCCTCGAACAAAGAGTTGTCGAATGCAGGACCCTGACCCTTCTCGTTTGTTGTATATGGTGTAGATGGTATAGAAGCAGAATAGATAGAAGAACAACCAGTAGCGTTGGCAATCATCTGACGGTCACCGAACAGCTGAGCAACCAACTTAACGTATGGAGTCTCACCACAACCAGAGCAAGCACCAGAGAACTCAAACAGAGGAGTTGCGAACTGAGAGTTCTTTGGATTAGACTTGATGTCGATAAAATCCTGCTTTGTCTTAACCTGGTGTACGAGATACTCCCAACGAGCAGCCTCGTCGTTAGCCTCCTGCTCACCAGCACGGAACGGAACCATCTTGAGAGCCTTCTCCAGCTCACCGGTCTCCTTGTTCTTCTTGCCAGGACATACGTCAACACAGTTACCGCAACCAAGACAGTCAAGAACAGACGGCTCGATTACGAAGTGCATACCCTTCATTGCTGCAGGAGCCTTCATCTCGATAGTATTGCCTGTGAAGCCAGCAAGTTCCTCGTCGTTAAGAACGAATGGGCGGATTGCTGAGTGAGGGCAGACGAATGAACACTTGTTACACTGGATACAGTTCTCTGAATTCCAAGTCGGAACGAAAGCCTCAACACCACGCTTCTCGTAGGCAGCAGTACCATTCTGCCATGTACCGTCTACGGTGTTATGCTTAACGAAGTCAGAAACCTTCAGCAAGTCACCTGCCTGAGCGTTGATAGGACGAACGAGCTCCTTAACGAATGCCGGTGCGTTGTCTTCCTTAACCTCATCATCTGGAAGGTTAGCCCATGCCGGGTCTACTGTCAGCTGCTTGTACTCGTTACCACGGTCAACAGCCTTGTAGTTCAGATTAACGACATCCTCACCCTTCTTACCGTAAGACTTAACGATGAACTTCTTCATCTGCTCTACGGCGAGTTCTACTGGTATGACGCCTGTGATACGGAAGAATGCACTCTGAAGGATAGTGTTGGTACGGTTACCAAGACCGATTTCCTGTGCAATCTTTGTTGCATTGATTGTATATACAGTGATATTGTTCTGAGCGAAGTAACGCTTTACCTTGTTAGGCATGAAGTCAACAAGCTCCTGTCCGTCGAAGATAGTGTTCAGAAGGAATGTACCGTTCTTCTGCAGACCACGTGTCACGTCATACATATGGAGGTAAGCCTGTACGTGGCAAGCCACGAAGTTAGGAGTGTTTACCAAGTATGTAGAGTGGATTTCGTGGTCACCGAAACGCAAGTGTGAGCAAGTGAAACCACCTGACTTCTTTGAGTCGTATGAGAAGTAAGCCTGGCAATACTTGTCGGTGTTGTCACCGATAATCTTTACAGAGTTCTTGTTAGCACCTACAGTTCCGTCAGCACCAAGTCCGTAGAACTTAGCCTCGAACATACCTTCGCCACCCATTGGAATCTCCTCAACCTCTGGAAGAGAAGTGAATGTAACGTCGTCTATGATACCAACAGTGAAGTGGTTCTTAGGCTCGTCGAGTGACAGGTTGTTGAATACTGCGATAATCTTGGCAGGTGTAGTATCGTTTGAACCAAGACCATAACGTCCGCCAACGATAACAGGCTTGTTTTCAACATCATAGAATGCGCTCTTAACGTCAAGATACAATGGCTCTCCCTCAGCTCCCGGCTCCTTTGTACGGTCGAGAACAGCAATCTTCTTGCAAGACTGTGGAACGGCAGCGAGCAAGTGCTTAACGCTGAACGGACGATAGAGATGTACGCTTACCATACCAACCTTTTCACCCTTAGCTGTCAGGTAGTCGATAGCCTCACGAGCAGCCTCTGTAGCTGAACCCATCAGGATGATTACGCGCTCTGCATCAGCAGCTCCGTAGTAATCGAAGAGGTGGTGCTCACGACCTGTAATCTTACCAAGCTCCTGCATGTAATGCTCTACTACCTCAGGAATCTTGTCGTATGCAGCGTTGCAAGCCTCACGGTGTGTGAAGAATGTCTCTGGGTTCTCGGCTGTACCGCGTGTTACAGGACGCTCTGGAGTAAGCGCACGGTCACGGAAACGCTTGATGTCAGCCGGGTCAACCAACTTGGCAACCTCGTTCTGGTCGAGTTCCTCAATCTTATGATACTCATGAGATGTACGGAAACCGTCGAAGAAGTTGATGAAAGGAATGTCTGTCTTCAAAGTTGCGAGGTGTGGAACAGCAGAAAGATCCATCACTTCCTGAACAGAACCAGAGCAGAACATTGCGAAACCTGTCTGACGACAAGCCATAACATCCATGTGGTCACCGAAAATACAGAGAGAGTGTGAAGCCAATGTTCTTGCTGAAACATTGAAGACGCATGGCAGCATCTCACCTGCAATCTTGTACATATTTGGAATCATCAGCAACAGACCCTGTGAAGCAGTGAATGTTGTTGTAAGTGCACCAGCCTGAAGAGAACCGTGTACAGCACCTGCTGCACCACCCTCAGACTGCATTTCCTGAACACTGACTGTCTGTCCCCAGATATTCTTTCGACCTCTTGCAGCCCACTCGTCTACGTGCTCCGCCATCGGAGACGACGGTGTAATAGGATAAATGGCAGCTACCTCAGAGAACATATAGCTCACGTGAGCGGCAGCCTCATTACCATCACAAGTGATAAATTTCTTTTCTTTTGCCATCTTAATAAAATATTAATGTTAATGTATCTATTGTTTTAGTCGATTTATCGTTTGCCCTCTTTATTATATAATGTACGAACATTATATATATATGCTTAATACAGGAAACCGAGAAGCCAGAGCGGAATCATATTTCCGTGGCCCACCTCGGTATTGTATCGGGCATATATAAGATTCTGACTGAATCTTGACCTGCTCAGCTTTGCAGCATCACAGACCTTGAACTGGTATTTCTCATTCACCACATAACACCCGCTCTTCTTGCCGGAATTAACCAAATGGTCCTTCCAAAGGGAATTGAGGAAGAAATTCTCCATCAGCTCCTGCTTTTCCACATTTATAGGATAAATGGCATACATAAGATTCGGATTGTGCACCATAATCATCGGTGGCTTCTTCGGGAACGACTGTCCCACGGGATATACAATATTTATCAGCCTTGCGTCGGCAAGATACTTGATGTAATTCATCACCGTGGCACGGCTTGTCTCGATATCGCTGGCAAGTTGGCTGATGTTCGGTGCTTTTGTGCCGTTTACTGCGAGGAGATAGAACAGCTTCTTGATTTTCGAAAGATATTTCAGCTCTATCTGCTTGATGAAGAGGATATCCACCTCCGTCATCATATTCATCGTCTTCAGGAGATTCTCCGAGTAGTTGCGATGTTCCCTATAGAACGGATAGAAACCATGATGAAGATAATCCTGGAAATATTTCAGCGGGGAGACATAAGGCAGAATCCGTCTTACAATCTGCTCATGGTTCTCCACAATATCCTCGAGCGTGTAGGCCTCAAAATTATTGCCGGTCTGTAGGTTCAAGAATTCGCGGAATGAGAACCCTCTGAGATTATAACTTTTCACGATACCTGTAAGCTCCGATCCCTCTTCCTTCAGCCTCATCACACTACTACCCGTAAAAACAATCTTCAGATTCGGATACAGGTCATAACAACGTCTGAGCTCATGCGCCCAGTTCGGCTCCTTGAAAACCTGGTCGATAAGAAGCGTTCTTCCGCCTCTTCTGTAGAACTCTCCGGCAAAATCTGAAATTCCATGAACCTGGAAATAGAAATTGTTCATGTTCACATACAGACATTTTCTGTTATTGGCATCCGTATGCTCCTTGGCATATTGCAGAAGAAATGTGGTCTTCCCCACTCCACGGGAACCCTTTATTCCTATCATACGGTCGTTCCAGTCTATCTCGTCCATAAGACGACGACGAACTGGCGCGTCGGTATGTTCAACTAAATAGTTGTGAGTTCTGAAAAAGGCTTCCATTTCTTAATTTGTTATTATAAATCTAATTGATAAAGCACACTGAAAGGAACCAAACAGGCCATAGTCATTCAGGTGAAGATATTATATCAATGCAAAGATAGTGGTTTTATATTAATTTTCAAACTCTACATTACAAAATCTGTTGTTTTTTGTTATTTTTAAACTTATAAACCCGATTATTGCACAAAAATAGCACACAACAATGCCATTTCCAAGAATCTTCTGCAATCAAAAGCCCCATATCAAAAAACCAGAACATCACTGCCAAATACCGAAAGGACAATCCCCACAGTTGAAAAGCAGAGCTTTTCGAGTCATGCGACTATAGTGGCAAGTGTTTTTCACTATAGTGGCAAATGTTTTTCACTATAGTGAGAAACATTTATCTCTACCGTGACACGCCCTTTTTAGCGACGCTTTCAACCGAAGAAACAACGTTTTCATCACCGTCCGACTATAGTGAGCGATATGGCCGACTATCGTGAGCGATATGGCTGACTGCCGTCAGACAAACGAAGGAACGGCGCTTCACGCCTCACAAACGACCTGCACAAAAGCGGTTTTCAATCAGGAAAGACCAAGCGAGAAACGCTAATGGAGGCATAAAACAATCATTACAAAACGCAACAGACAGAAAGACAAACGTTTTCGCATCAATAAAATTGAGTTTTAATACAAATAAAATAGCTTAAAATTGTTTTTTTGACATTTTCCTATTATCTTTGCAAGCGTACATTTTAAACGTTAGTATGAACATCAATCTATTAAAACCTGATTATATTTTCGAGTCAAGCTGGGAAGTATGCAACAAAGTGGGCGGAATATACGCCGTACTTTCGACAAGAGCAAACACCCTACAGAAAGTCTTAAAGGACAAGACGATCTTTATCGGTCCCGACTGCTGGCACGAGAAGGAGAACATTTATTTCACGGAAGACAAGAAACTCTTTGCCGACTGGAAAAAGGAAGCGGAGAAGAACAAGCTGAAGATTAAGATTGGAAGATGGAACGTGCCGGGCAAACCTATATCAATACTCGTGGACTTCGAGCAGTATTACGACAAGAAGGACGAGATATACGGCAAGCTTTGGGAGGACTTCCAGGTGGACAGCCTTCATGCCTACGGCGACTACGACGAGGCATCAATGTTCTCGTATGCCGCAGCAAAGGTGGTGGAAAGCTTCTACAGATTCTATCTGAATGACTCGATGAAGGTCATTTACCACGGAAACGAATGGATGACCGGACTCGGACTCCTATATATTAAAAGGTATATGCCGCAGATTGCCACAATCTTCACGACACACGCCACGAGCATCGGAAGAAGCATTGCCGGCAACAACAAGCCGCTATACGACTACCTCTTCGCCTACAACGGCGACCAGATGGCCGGAGAGCTGAACATGCAGAGCAAGCACTCCATTGAGAAGCAGACCGCACACAACGTGGACTGCTTCACCACCGTGAGCGAAATCACAGCAAACGAATGCAAGGAACTGCTCGACAAACCGGTGGACGTAATCCTGCCCAACGGATTCGAAGACGACTTCATTCCCAAGGGAGCTGCCTTCACACGCAAGAGAAAGGCGGCAAGAAAAAAGGTATTGGATGTGGCAAACGCTCTGCTCGGCACCGACCTCGATGACGATACGCTCATCATATCCACCAGCGGACGGTATGAGTTCCGCAATAAGGGTGTTGACGTATACATCGAAGCAATGAACAGATTGCTGAGAGACAAGGACTTGAAGAAAAAGGTTCTTGCTTTCATCGAAGTTCCGGGATGGTGTGGCGAGCCTCGTCAGGACCTGATTGACCGACTCAAATCTGGCAAGAAATTCGACACTCCGCTTGATGTGCCGATGATTACCCACTGGCTCCACAACATGAGCCATGACAACGTGCTCGGCATGCTGAAATTCCTCAATATGCAGAACCGCAAGGACGACAACGTGAAGCTGATTTTCCTGCCGTGTTATCTTGACGGAAATGACGGAATAATCAACATCAGCTATTATGACATCGTGCTCGGCAATGACCTCTGCATCTATCCTTCATACTATGAGCCATGGGGATATACCCCGCTTGAGGCCGTAGCATTCAAGGTGCCCTGCATCACCACCGACCTCGCAGGTTTCGGTCTGTGGGCAAACAGCGTGAAGGGCGGATACTGCGATATTGAGGATGGCGTGAAGGTAGTACACCGCACGGACTACAACTACTCCGAGGTGGCCGACGCCATCAAGGATACCGTGGCGAAGTTCTCCAACTTCGACGACAAGCAGATCAAGGCCGCACGCACAAACGCCTTCAACCTGTCGAAGAAAGCCCTTTGGAGCGAGTTCATAAAGTATTATTACGAGGCTTATGACTTTGCGCTGAGGAAGGCGGAAGACAGGAAACAGCACATCGCACAATCTGCCAAGGGCTGAAAAAGTGGAATCGTGACTGCGAAGACAGGAAACGAGACAAAATACAAACAGGATTCAGACAAATACAAATAACAGGTAACATTTTAAACAAAAATAAAGAAAACAATGAAAATCAAAGCAGATCATGTCAATGCACCTTTGTGGAAAGAGGTGACAGTGAAATCTAAACTGCCTGAGCAGCTTAAATGCTTGGATGAACTGGCACACAACATGTGGTGGGCCTGGAATTACGAAGCACGTGACCTTTGGAGAAGTCTCAACGAAGACCTATATGAAGAGGTGGGCCACAATCCTGTGGCTCTTCTCGAGCAGCTCAGCTATGAGCGCAAGGAGGAGATTGTAAAGGACAAGACTATCATGAAACGCGTGAAGGACGTATACGCCCTCTTCCGCAACTACATGGACGTTGAGCCGGACAAGAACCGTCCGTCAGTGGCTTATTTCTGCATGGAGTTCGGTATCAACCAGGTATTGAAGATATATTCTGGCGGTCTCGGAATGCTTGCCGGTGACTATATGAAGGAGGCTTCAGACAGCAACGTGAACATGTGTGGTGTCGGCTTCCTCTACAGATACGGATATTTCAAGCAGTCGCTGAGCATGGACGGCCAGCAGATTGCCAACTACGACTCACAGAACTTCAACTCTCTGCCTATCGAGCGCCAGCTCGACGCCAACGGAGAACCGATGGTTATCGACGTGCCTTACATGAACTATCATGTACACGCATACGTATGGAGAGTGAATGTAGGCCGTGTGCCTCTGTATCTACTTGATACTGACAACGAGTTGAACTCCGAATTCGACCGTCCTATCACCCACTCTCTCTATGGTGGCGACTGGGAGAACCGTCTGAAGCAGGAAATCCTGCTCGGTATGGGTGGTATCCTGCTGCTCAAGAAGTTGGGTATCAAGAAGGACATCTACCATTGCAACGAGGGACACGCTGCACTCTGCAACCTGCAACGCCTGTGTGACTACGTGAAGGAGGGTCTGACATTCAATCAGGCAATGGAGCTTGTAAGGGCATCTTCGCTCTACACCGTACACACTCCTGTACCTGCCGGCCATGACTATTTCGACGAAGCCCTCTTCGGCAAATACATGAGCGGTTATCCTCAGATGCTCGGCATCTCCTGGGATGAGTTCATCGGCATGGGCCGCAACAACCCGGACGACCACAGCGAGAGATTCTGCATGTCTGTATTCGCATGCAACACCTGCCAGGAGGTCAACGGTGTGAGCAAGCTCCACGGATGGGTTAGCCAGAAGATGTTCAACAACATCTGGAACGGTTACTATCCAGAGGAGAACCACGTAGGCTACGTTACAAACGGTGTTCACTTCCCTACATGGGCTGCAACAGAGTGGCGCAAGCTCTACGCACAGTACTTCGACGAGACATTCATGGAAGACCAGAGCAATGAGAAGATATGGCAGGCTATCTACAATGTGCCTGACGATGTTATCTGGAGCACACGTATGGCTCTGAAGAAGAAGCTGACTGACTATATCCGCACAAAGTTCCGCGAGACATGGCTGAAGAACCAGGGTGATCCTTCACGCGTAGTCTCTCTGCTTGAGAAGATCAACCCCAACGCTCTGATGATCGGCTTCTGCCGCCGCTTCGCAACTTACAAGCGTGCACACCTGCTGTTCACCGACCTGGACCGTCTCTCAAAGATTGTCAACAATCCTGAGCATCCGGTACAGTTCCTCTTCTCAGGTAAGGCTCATCCTGCAGATGGTGCAGGTCAGGGACTTATCAAGAAAATCTACGAAATCAGCCAGCGCCCTGAGTTCCTCGGCAAGATTATCTTCCTGGAAGACTACGACATGCGTCTCGCACGCCGCTTGGTATCAGGCGTTGATATCTGGATGAACACTCCTACACGTCCGCTCGAAGCTTCTGGTACATCAGGCGAGAAGGCAGAGATGAACGGTGTGGTAAACCTGTCGGTACTCGACGGATGGTGGCTTGAGGGCTACCGCGAGGGTGCTGGATGGGCTCTCACAGAGAAGCGTACATACCAGAACCAGGGATATCAGGACCAGCTCGACGCTGCAACTATCTATAGTCTGCTCGAAAACGAGATTATCCCTCTCTACTACAACAAGGGCAAGAAGGACTACAGCGAGGGCTGGGTTAAGGTTATCAAGAACTCTATCGCCCAGATTGCACCTCACTACACGATGAAGCGCCAGCTCGACGACTACTACAGCAAGTTCTATTGCAAGGAGGCAGACCGTTTCCACAAGCTCTCGGCCAACGACAACCGCATCGCAAAGGAAATCGCACAGTGGAAGGAGACCGTGGCTGAGCGTTGGGATGCTATCAACGTGGTTTCAAAGGAGACGACCATTCCTTCTACCGGAATGGTTACCGGAAAAAACTACACCGTAAGATACGTTATCGACGAGCAGGGTCTGGACGATGCTGTCGGCTTGGAGTGTGTTGTAGTAAAGACCGACAAGAACGGCGAGGAGCACATTTTCAACAAGCATCCATTCGAAATGGTAAGCAAGAACGGCAACCTCTACACCTTCGAGGCCAAGATAGAGGCAAACACAGCCGGTTCGTTCAAAACTGGCATAAGGATGTATCCTAAGAACAAGGAGCTTCCTCACCGCCAGGACTTCTGCTACATCAAGTGGCTTGACTAAGATTCACAAAAAAACCTAATAAACAAAAGGTTGCACAGATATTGTGCAACCTTTTGTTTATTATATAAGCTACGTATTTGAACTACTCTCGCTCATTAATTCGATTATCAAAATACCGCTAAGTCATTATTTTCTTTCCGTCCTATTGACAGGACCCGTAACAGGAGGAAGATTGTACTTCTTTTTATTTGTGCAACTTCTTCTTCTCCACATCACAGACAAGCATTTCATCTGAAAGACAAGAAGCAGGAAATACGCTTTTCGCCTCATTCAGGATAATCTTCTCGTCGCCATACTTGGATGAATAATGTCCGAGAAGAAGCATCTTCGCATCGGCATCCTTTGCTACAGTTGCAGCTTGGCGGGCTGTGGAGTGGTTATATTTCGCCGCTTGCTTCTCGTCGGAATCAGCATACGTAGACTCATGGTAAAGCACATCGATACCGGCAATAAGCTGATGCAAATCCGGAATATAGCGCGTATCCGAGCAATAGGCGTACGACAGCGGTGCTTCGGCAGGTTTCGTGAGGCGTGAATTGTCTATTACCATTCCATCCTCCGTATGCCAGTCCATTCCGTTCTTAATGTTGTTATACTGGCTTTGCGGCACGTTATAGTAGTCGCACATCTCCCTGTCGATATGAGGCAGTCCCGGTTTCTCCCTAAAGAGGAACCCGCAACAGGGCACACGATGGCGAAGGGGTATCGTTGTGACAGAAAGGCTCTTGTCGTCGTATATCACCTCACTGCTCGTCGTATCGAGCGGATGGAACACCAATTCATACTCAAACGTAGAACAGAACATCCGCTGCTGAAGTTCAAACAGCTCCTGCATCTCCTTTGGGGCATAGATATGCAGCGGTGCAGTCCTGCCCAACAAGCCGAAAGTGGAGATGAGTCCCATAAGCCCGAAGCAGTGGTCGCCATGGAGATGGGAGATGAAGATTCCGTTTATCTTGCTGAAATGAATCCTGCTCTTGCGCAGCTGCAACTGGGTTCCTTCGCCACAGTCTACCATAAACAACTTGTCGTGCACCTCAACGACCTGTGATGAAGTGTTATGCTTCAGGTTAGGCAGCGCACTGCCACAACCTAAGATATATACCTGAAATCTTGCCATTACCGATCAAAGATTATTTCATCACCCTCTTATATGCATAGATACCGTTGGCGTTTTCGAGCAACAATGAGTCCGGTCCAAGGGAATAGATGCTGAAGGTGTCAGAAGTGAGGATAAGTTTTCCGTTGAGGATGCGCCAGTCAACATACGTCTTCTGCTCCTGCTGGTCACCTTCCACCACTCCACCTTCCTCGATGGTGAACGAACGGTCGATGCTCGACCATTTACCAAGCAAGGATGTGATGTTGATAACGGTCTGGGCGAACATCTCGCCGTCAGCTGTTTTGCATGCAATTACAGCGAGCCGGTCTCCAGAAAGCAGTCCGCCGAGCACATTGCAGCTTGTGTCTTCGCCCTGCATGGTGAACTCAAGAGTCTTGCCATTGTCTGTGATGAGCTGCAATGAGTTCATCGAGGTACCATCACCGCATGTGCCATACAGCGTGGTGTCAACCGCAGCACTGTCTTTTGCGACTTCTGCAATGCCGCTTTCCGCATTTTTTTTCTTGTCCCCACAGCTTGCTGCAATGAAGACAACAGCCATAAAAGCTATAAAATAAACTATACGTTTCATAATCTGCTGATTTTTCTTATTTGTCTTCCTGTTTCTTTGCCTCATTCCAGAGATTGTCCATCTCCTCCAGACTCATCTCCGTCAGCGGCTTGCCCTGACGGATGGAGTGTTCCTCGATATAATTGAAACGGCTGATGAACTTTCTGTTCGTCTTCTCCAAGGCATCATCGGGATTGAGCTTATACAGACGTGCGGCATTTATTACGCTGAACAGGAAATCGCCAAGTTCCTGCAACGAACGCTCCTTGTCTTCCTTGCGGAGCTCTGTCTCGAGTTCGCCAAGTTCCTCGCGCACCTTGTTCCACACATCGCCCTTGTCTTCCCAATCAAAGCCCACGTTTCTCGCCTTGTCCTGTATGCGATAAGCCTTGATAAGCGACGGGAGTGCATCCGGCACTCCGGAGAGTACACGCTTGTTGCCGTCTTTCTCCTTCAACTTTATCTGCTCCCAGTTCTCGATGACCTTCTGCGCCGTATCGGCATTCTGCATATCGTCGTGCTCCAGATTCTCCCCATACGGCAAAGGTTTCGGCGACGATGCCCCAACCTGTGACGGATGGTATACATGAGGATGGCGGAAGATGAGTTTGTCGGCAAGCTTGTTGCAGACGTCTGCCACATCAAACTGTTCCTTCTCCTCCCCTATCTTTGAATAGAAGCATACATGGAGCAGAACGTCTCCAAGCTCCTTGCAGATATTCGGCGTGTCTTCCTTCCCCAGAGCATCGCTCAATTCGAACACTTCCTCTATGGTGTTTGTCCTCAGACTCTGGTTCGTCTGCTTGCGGTCCCACGGGCACTTCTCGCGCAATGTGTCGAGGACATCAAGGAAACGGCCGAAAGCCTTCAATTTTTCTTCTTTTGTGTGCATATTATTGTGATATTTTATTATATGTTATCGTCTGTAGCAGCATGCGGTCCACAGTGGTCAAGCCATAGTTCTGCAGCATTTTCTCATCTTTCGAGAATTCCTCTCCGAGAACCGAAGCGATCTCCGGATAATCCGGTTTTGCCGTACCGTCCGTCATTACCTGACGACAATAAGAGGCAAACATGTCGGCAGCCTCACTGACATTCCCTGCAAACCATTTGCTGTAGCCCGCATTAAGGAAATCTGACGATACGGGCTTCTCTCTGTTCAGCAGCCATACATATTCCCTTGCTGCCTGCTCAAGTTTCTTCTGTCCCATCAGCGCCCAGGCAAGTACTCTCTTTATATTCGGAGAATCCGGATACTGGAAATCAAGTCTGTAGAGAATCTCCGTTGCCACGGCATAGGATGCCGTCTGCGTTAGGATTATCGCATACTCGAATGCGATGCTCTTCTTGTTCGGATTTTCGGCGTAAAGTACTTCATATACGGTCTTTGCCTCAGTAAAGCGGCCCAATCTGAAGAGCGCCTTGCCCAATCCGGTATTCGCTTTTGTGTCATCCGGTGCATTCTCCAGCACCCGTTTAAAGCATCCCGCAGCTTTCTCATGGTCTGAAGCATAGTCAAGATAATAGACTCCAGCAAGCATATCCGCCTCTGGCGTGTGGATGTTTTCGATATCCGGAACCAGCTTTCCCAACAGGTCCTTGGCATGGCGCTTAATCAGGAAACGGGCAAAATCCACCTTCTCCGCCTCCACCGGCGTATTCTCGAACAGCGTGCTCCTGACGAACAGACAATTCTCCAGCGTGAACGGATTGTATATCTGCTCATGCCACTGGTACAGGCGGAAGAAGCGGTAAAGGTCCTGCAGCGTCTGCCGACGTATATAGGCCGGTGACGATGCCTCTTCATTATTCACCGGTCCGCCGATGCCGAGGGCGTCCGCATTGCCCATCATCTCCATGATATTCGGCGGCAGACGGTCTATCACCGTAGCCAAAGCCAAGGCGAAAGAATATTTGTCGCTGTCGCAGAATGCTCCGCTATCGAGCAGCATCTCGAGGAAACGACTGTCCTTGAAGCCGGCTATCCGCTTGGTTATATCCGGATGATTCACGTTGAATGGCGTGAACCAGTTAGACAATGTATAGAAGAACGGAAAACGTTTCATCTGCGAGAACCCTCCGAAATATATGTCGGCACCCGACTTCTGCATATCCAGCATCTCCCTGAATTTCTCTTCCGTCTCCTCCATCGCACGGTCCTGCGCCCCCGGGTCGAGGATATCCTGCATCGGGTCGTCCTCCTTTTCCGTTATGCCGAGGCGTGTCACGTTGAAATTGCTGTTCTTGAACAGCGTCGGCATTATGTCGCGCTGTATCACAGCATTGTCCCTCTCGGTGTTCATGCAGAACACAATCTGTTTCTGAAGGTCCATCAGCTCATGCACGGTCAACGGATCCGCACAAAGCTCGTCGATATATGCCTTCTGTTCTGCCACAGCCACCGTGTCGGTCATCGACAACGCCAAGCCCACGAGCGCCTTCTGCTTCAACCTCGTGTCGCTGCTCCTGCGGTATACCTCAACGAGGATGGCGAACTTGTTTATATCGAAGCTGTTCATCGTGGCGAGCATCAGCGCACTTACAATCATCTGTGCGTCAGCGGAATCTATCGTCGGCAGAAGTAATACGGCGGTCATTTTCTCAGCCTGATCCTGCGTCCAAAGGTCGGACACGACGATTGAGCAGAACAGCGAACGCATAAAGGAATAATGCTTCTCATAGAGGTTGCGCTCGGCTTCCGCCCTGTCCGCATCGCTCTCAAGCTGCAGCATCGCCACATCCGAGACGAAGTCCTCAAGCGTCATACGTATCGCCTTTTCCGACATAGACATGCTTTTCGACACCCTACTGCCGGCATCCCTGTAGAACTCCACGTTGCGCCGGCGGTAGTCCGACCGCATATTGCGCACCACCTTGTTCATCCTCTGGACCATATCCGCATACACATCCTCGCGCATCGGGTCCTTTACGCCCAGCTCCATATAATGCGCCATGAAGTTATAGCTCTCTGCTATACCCTTCAGTTCCTCTGTATAAAGGATATACGGATGACTCTCTGCATATGGCAGCATCATATCCAACGCCGCCGGCAAATCCATTTTATCCAACCGCCGAAGTGCTTTTGTGAACATCTTCAAGCCTTTATCCATATACCCCATACTATTTCAGATTATATTTAAAGTAATGTTTCACGAGGCTTCTCCTGTATTTCTCCCCGCCCCTGGCAATCTTGTCCGAGGCCATGTCATACGCCTTCTGGAAGAGTTTGATCTGTTCCCTGCGGCGGGCATCGCCGAAAGCCCTGCCTGTAAAGACAAGCACGGCAAACTTTTCTCCGCGCGCGTCGCTCCGCATCAGCACATTATTGCCGTGAGCCACAGCCACCGAAGCCTGCGGCTCTGGCAGCCATGCTCCGTCTATCTCATTATTGATGAGCATCTTGAGGCGCAGGTCCACATCGTTTATCTGTATCCTGAAGACGCGCTCCGCACTCAGCTTCACACTGTCAATCATCCTGTCACACAGATAATCAGTCACCGAACAGCGCGACATCGCCACCATCTTGTCGGAATACTGGTTCAACCGGCGCAGGCGCGACTTCCTGTTTGCCACGAGCAGCCACGGCGTATCAAACTCCTTCACCTGACGCACGTCCAGCCCACACGCCTTATTAATATATTCCACATGCTTCTTGTCTGAGAACACCCCTTCAAGATTGCCCTTGTCCAAAGCCTTGTCATAGTCAAGCATCGACGTGTAGTGATACAGCCTCACGTCCACCCCAAGGGAGTCGAACAGCCCTTCATCCTTCGCCACAAAAGCCGGAAGACAGTCCACACGCTGCATCACACCAACCTTCAGCGCCAACGAATCCTTCACCCGCTGCGCCTCCATCTCTGCCCTCGTCCGCCGCCGGGCCGTCTCCTCACTTTCGGAGCATCCACCAAACGACAGGAATAACAGCAAGAACATCATACATATACTATATGCCTTCTTCATCCCATTCCACCTTATTATATATATAAAAACATTTTATCTTTAATCGGAAATCCAATACAAAGATAATATATTATTTTGTACCAAGGAAAAATATCACTACTTTTGTATAAAGTAACACCGAATAACAATGGCAAAAGACAAAACAATATACGTCTGCAGCAACTGCGGACAGGAATCACCGAAATGGATCGGCAAATGTCCGCAATGCGGGGAATGGAACACATTCAAGGAACTGCGCGTAGCTGCCGAAGCCTCATCATTCGTGTCATCAATGAGCCGTAAATCTTCCGGCGCACAGAAGCCGATGCTGCTCAAAGACATCTCCAGTCAGGACGAACCGCGCATTGACATGGGCGACGAAGAACTGAACAGGGTGCTCGGCGGCGGACTCGTAAGGGGCTCCATCACTCTGCTCGGCGGCGAGCCCGGCATCGGAAAGAGCACGCTGTCCCTGCAAACCGTATTGCAGCTCAAGCGGAAAATACTCTATGTGAGCGGTGAGGAGAGCGCACACCAGCTGAAAATGAGAGCACAGAGAATCAACAAAAACGCCAACGACAACTGTCTGATTCTATGCGAAACATCGCTCGAAAGCATCTTCACGTGTATTAAAGAAACGGTACCGGAATTAGTCGTAATCGACTCTATTCAAACGATTTGCACATCGGATGTTGAATCTTCGCCTGGAAGCGTGGCGCAGGTAAGGGAATGTGCTTCGCGGTTGCTGCGCTTCGCCAAGACTTCCGGCACTCCGGTAATTCTGATAGGACACATAAACAAGGAGGGAACGCTGGCTGGTCCGAAGATTCTGGAGCACATCGTAGACACAGTGATACAGTTTGAGGGCGACCAGCACTACATGTACCGCATCCTGCGATCCATCAAAAACCGATTCGGAAGCACCTCGGAACTCGGCATATACGAGATGCGCCAGAACGGGTTGCGCCCCGTGAGCAACCCTTCGGAGCTACTTCTCACGGAGGACCACGACGGATTGAGCGGCGTTGCCATATCATCCGCCATCGAGGGCGTGCGCCCCTTCCTCGTGGAGACACAGGCCCTGGTTTCCACTGCCGCCTACGGCACTCCGCAGCGCTCGGCCACAGGATTCGACCAGCGACGACTGAACATGCTCCTCGCCGTATTGGAAAAACGCGTGGGCTTCAAACTGATACAGAAAGACGTGTTCATAAACATCGCCGGCGGACTGCGCGTCACCGACCTCGCCATGGACCTTAGCATCATAGCCGCCGTCCTCTCGAGCAACGTAGACACTCCTATCGAGACCGGATGGTGTATGGCTGGCGAAGTGGGGCTAAGCGGCGAAGTGCGCCCCGTGAGCAGGATTGAGCAGCGTGTAGCCGAAGCCCAGAAGCTCGGCTTCACTAATATCATCATCCCACGGCAAAACATGCAAGCCTTCAAGGGCAAGGACATGGGAATCAACCTCATCCCCGTGAGGAAAGTGGAAGAAGCCCTGAGGCATCTCTTTGGATAAGCCCTCATGCCTGACTTCTCGCTTCATGGAGAAAAAAGAAAGATTGAGGATAAGGAGCAGGGACTTATATCAGAGCTGAGAAAGCCTTTGAGAGAGAAGAGTGGAATAAGTAGGGTATAAATCTAAAAAAATCTCAATATCTCAGTAAGAATGAAGGGTCTTCAGGAATTTGGAGTGACGGCTTATTAAATATATCTATGATTGTTTATAATTATCTCGTATAAGTTGTTTACAGCAAAGAGCTTACTCAATACTTGGGCTGTTAAAAACAATATCATCTTACATTATATGCAAATTAAGACTTTTGAGTTCTCTTAGTCTTGTATATTAAGGTTTTGTGGAAACGGAATTTTCTAAATTGCTGATGCCCACCATTAATCGTTCATCACTCAAAATTCCGGATGAGCCAACATTTACAGTCTAACCCAACGTGTTTCCCCTCAAAAAGAACATCAAAGATATAAGCTAAAGTTATAAAAATACAATCCGCAACCTAAATATGTCTGACATATTGTGGTTGCGGATTAATTATATATTATTTACTTCTGCAGACAACAATCATATCTGGACAGACGAAATGTCTACGAGATTGTTCACAATGGCATAAATCGTAAGGCCGGCAGGGGTATGGATCTGCAACTTCCTTGCTATATTGCGGCGATGGGTGATGACGGTGTTTGGGGCAATGCAAAGGTGGTTGGCAATCTCCTTGTTCGTCATTCCCTGCACCAGACTTACTATCACGTCTTTCTCCCTTTCACTCAAAGCCTCTCCCGAATTGGCGTTCTGGCTGATCATGTTGGAAATCTTTGCCGATACGTCGCTCTGCTTTGACTTGCGCTCAAGGAAGCGAATCGCAGGAATCATTATAATCTCCTCCACATCAGCATGTCTGGCAAGCCATTCCTCGTTGCTGTAGATGTCGCAAAGCGTAGCAGAAAGCTGGTTGTTGTGAAGTCCGTCACTCGGCAGGTATTTGATGATGATATTCTTCAACTCACGGAGCTTCTGATCTGTCTGTCCGTGATGCTTTGAGAACGTCTCGATGTCATAATTCTTTATCGGATTGCCATTGAGCAAAGACTCAACATACGGGAAGAGGTATCTCTCTTCATACCGCATATGCTTGTTTATCTCGTCGGCATACTCATCATAAAGTTTGAGTATCAGTCGTGCGAGGTTGTCGTTCTCGTCGAGGGCATCTACAAGTTCCTTACGGATGAACGGCAACTGGAAATCAAGATAATACTCATGGCTGGCATGAAGGTAGTGCATAAGTGTAGGAATGGAGATTTTGGAGAAATCCTCGAAACTCTTGTAGCCATTTATCGCAAGGTTCACGATTGCGAGAAATGTGTAAGTATCAACGTCTTGCATTTCACAGACCTCCCTTACAGTCTTGTCGCCGAAGCCCAAATTGATGCCAAAGGCACCGAGACTCTGCAAAACATTATAATTATCCTTGATAAGCGAAATAAGCTTATCATCTGCTTCATAAAGTTTCTGACTCTTCATAATTACCTGTTTTATATTATACAGTGCAAAATAAGCAATAATCCTGCAATCATGCAATAATCATTTTTAGGTATATTATTTTTTAAAAATTATTTAACAATAACGAGAATGAATAACAGACAACCTCTATCATAGTATAGACATACACGTTTGTTTGTCTATCAAAGATTTCATACCTTTGTAACGTCAAATAGAAAACTAAAAACGATAAAGATATGGAAAACTTTTCAAATATTATCAAAAGTGGCCAGTTGGTGCTGGTGGATTTTTTTGCCACATGGTGTGGCCCATGCAAAACTATGCACCCTGTTTTGGAACAACTCAAGAAGGACTTGGGTGATGAGATTCGCATAATAAAAGTGGATGTTGATAAGAACGAAGCGATTGCTATACAACTGCGAATTCAGTCGATTCCAACACTAATGATTTTCAAAGGCGGAGAAATGAAATGGCGCCAAAGCGGAGCCATGACAGCAAACGCCCTTGCGCAAGTGATTGCACAATATAAATAAACAACATCGAAAACTCAATATCATTCCAATTATGACAGCAAGCAAGAGATTCATCATTGTGGGCGGCGTGGCTGGCGGTGCTACTGCAGCTGCTCGTATCCGCCGCTTGACAGAAGATGCAGAGATTGTGCTCTTTGAAAAGGGGGAATATATTTCATACGCTAACTGCGGACTGCCATATTATATAGGTGGCGTGATTGAAGACCGCAATCGTCTATTTGTACAAACTCCAGAGGCTTTTGGAAAACGCTTCAATATTGATGTGCGCACGAAGAATGAAGTAACAGCGATTAATACGGCTGCCAAGCAGGTTACGATTCGCACTGCAGATGGCAAGGAATATACCGAAAACTACGACAAACTTTTGCTTTCACCTGGAGCATCTTCCGTGGTTCCACCACTTGAAGGCATAGAAAGCAAGGGCATCTTTACACTGAGAAATGTGAGCGACACCGACCGCATCAAGGCTTATATGAATGAGCATAAGGTGAAGCGTGCTGTCATCGTTGGTGGAGGTTTCATCGGTTTGGAAATGGCTGAGAATCTGAAACATGCAGGTGCGCAAGTGGCTGTGGTGGAAATGGCAAATCAAGTAATGGCACCTATCGATTATTCTATGGCAGCCTTAGTACACGAACATCTGCTGCAACAGGACGTGAAGTTGTATTTAGAACAGGCTGTGGAGAGTTTCTCGCGTGAGAAGGAGGAATTAACAGTACATTTCAAGTCGGGCATTAATCTAAAAGCAGACATGGTATTGCTGAGTATCGGCGTGCGTGCAGAGACACGATTGGCTCAAGCTGCAGGCCTGAAGTTAGGCGACATGCGAGGTATTTGGGTGGATGAGTACTTGCAGACATCTGATGAGAATATATATGCGGTGGGCGATGCTATCGAATTTCCCCACCCCATTACGGGTAAGCCCTGGATTAATTTTCTGGCAGGACCTGCCAATCGTCAGGCTCGCATCGTGGCAGACAATATGGTTTTGGGCAATCGGGTGAAGTATGAAGGTGCTATCGGTACGGCTATCGCAAAGGTGTTTGACATGACGGTGGCTTCTACTGGTCTGCCTGCTAAACGACTGAAACAAATGGATATACCATACCTTTCGGCAACCATTCATAATGGAGCACATGCAGGTTATTATCCTGGTAGTTTGCAGATGGATATCAAAATCACATTCTCGCCTACGGATGGCAAGTTGTATGGGGCACAGGTTGTAGGCTATGATGGTGTGGACAAACGTATCGACCAATATGCCATGGCTATTAAGAACGGGGCTAAAGTAGAAGACCTCACACGTATAGAGCATGCCTATGCTCCCCCATTCTCAGCTGCCAAAGACCCCATTGCTATATCGGGCTATGTGGCTGGTAATATTCTGAGTGGCAAGATGAAACCTGTCTACTGGCGTGAGGTTGCAAATGCTGATATAGCAGAGGTTACTCTCATTGATGTGCGTACTGCAGATGAATATGCCCTGGGTTCAATCAAAGGGGCAATAAACATTCCGCTGGATGATATTAGAGAGAGATTAGCTGATATTCCGAACAACAAACCGATTTGGGTGTTCTGTGGTGTGGGATTACGTGGATATTTAGCTTCAAACATTCTGAGGGGTAATGGCTATAACGATGTTTATAATCTGATTGGCGGCATAAAGACTTTTAAGACGGCTACAGCCAAAATCGATACACCCAAAGGATTCGAGAACGAAGATGAAAATCAACAAAATATTGCTTCAGAAAATGAAGAAACTTGCACGGATAATTCGTCTTGCTCTGCTAATAAAACAATAATAAAGGTAGATGCGTGTGGCATACAATGTCCTGGACCTATCATGAAAATGAAACAAGCTATGGATGGACTAAAGACAGGTGAACTGTTAGAAGTTCGCGCTACCGACGCTGCTTTTCCGCATGACGCAGAGGCTTGGTGTCGTACGACGGGGAATAGATTCATTGGCAAACGCTCTGAAGCTGGAATACACATAGCTATGATTGAAAAGGCGACACCCTGTGCCATTGAGGCTAACAAACCGCAAACCAATAACTTGGGTAAAACATTGATTCTATTTAGCGATGATTTGGACAAGACGCTTGCCACTTTCGTACTCGCAAATGGTGCTGCAGCCACGGGCAAGAAGGTGAGCATTTTCTTCACTTTCTGGGGACTGAATGCTATAAAGAAGAGCCACAAACCAAAAGTGAAGAAGGATATCTTCGGACGAATGTTCGGATGGATGCTTCCTTATGATTCGTCAAAGCTTGCGCTATCCAAGATGAACATGATGGGCATGGGAGCAAAGATGATGCGATATTTAATGAAAAAGAAAGGAGTGGATTCTTTAGAGTCGCTTCGTCAGCAGGCTATTGATAATGGGGTGGAGTTTATCGCTTGTCAAATGTCGATGGACGTAATGGGCATAAAAAGAGAGGAACTGCTCGATAATGTCACAATCGGTGGCGTGGCAAGTTATATGGAGCGTGCCGACAATGCCAACGTGAATCTCTTTATCTAAAATATTGATGATATAAACCTAAATAAATCATATTATGAATCTACAACAACTTAGATACATAATAGCAGTCGACCGCTTTCGCAATTTTGCGAAAGCGGCTGATTCGTGTAATGTATCACAACCCACGCTGAGCGCTATGCTACAGAAGCTTGAAGATGAGCTCGATATTAAAATCTTTGAACGTACAAACAAATCTGTTGCTCCAACAACTGCTGGGGAGAATATTATTCGTCAGGCAAAGAATGCACTGATGGAAATTGAACGCATTGGAGAAATTGTGTCTGAAGACAAGGCTAAAATAGGAGGGAAATTTACTTTGGCTGTTGGTCCGACAATTGCCCCTTATCTTCTACCAAAATTCATAAAGCTATATCGGGAGATGTTTCCCACCGTTGAGTTATCTATTCAAGAAATGAAAGCAAACTTTATGCTCGACGCTCTACAACGAGGCGAATTGGATGCTGCTATAGCCAGATCAGAAATCGCATGCAACGGTATTCTTGAAATTCCTCTTTACACGGAAAAATTCATGGTTTATCTTGCCGAAAGTTGTTGGCGCAAGTTGCCTGTTTTCAAACCTGAAAATTTAGAACACGAAAACATGTGGATTATGAAAGATGCTCAATGTCTGCGCGAGAGTGCATTCTCTTTTTGCAAAGCTCGAAGCAAAGGTAATCATATTTATGAGGCTGGAAGCATCAGCACACTTGTACACATCGTGGACGAAAATGGAGGATTCACTATTATCCCAGAAATGCATCTCCCTTTCCTTAATGAGAAACAACGTAAAAACGTGCGCCCGATAGATGGCGATTTTCTCTCACAAAGGCGTATATCAATATATATCAAAGAGGACTATATCCGAGAGCGCATGCTCAATACCATAACCGACACACTGAAACTATTTATGCCCAAAGGCATGCTTAGCGAAAGCATCATGAAGTTTGGAATAAAACTATAACCAATAAATTCGATTGAACGAAAATTATTTCAAGCGAATAAAATTACAATATAATATAAGAGCCAACTTGAAAAATTGGCTTGAAAATTTTAATTAACAAATTTTAGTTACAGACCGTAAACAAAAGAACAAAGCTTTTCAATTTTGAACTTTAAAAGGTGTGCAAGTAGGCAAATAACGTATGGGGTTAATCTGCTTATCACCTATCTAAGTTTCAATTTGATAGCACTCTGACTTTTTCAAGTGGACTCAAATAATTATTTCAAGCGAAATAGTCATAAAAAGAGGCATTATGTTGCATCACATAATGCCTCTTTTATTATTTAAAAGCTGTTATATATTACTTTTCAAGCAAGATATCCATCATCTCGCATGCTGCTTTGGCAACTGATGTACCAGGACCGAAGATTGCAGCAACACCGGCCTTGTAAAGGAAGTCATAATCCTGGGCAGGGATAACTCCACCCGCGATAACCATGATATCCTCTCTGCCGAGCTTCTTCAATTCCTCGATAAGCTGCGGGATAAGGGTCTTGTGACCGGCAGCAAGAGAACTTGCACCAACGATGTTGACATCGTTCTCTACAGCCTCACGTGCAGCCTCTGCTGGAGTCTGGAACAATGGTCCCATATCCACGTCGAAACCACAGTCAGCATAACCTGTAGCCACTACCTTAGCTCCACGGTCGTGACCGTCCTGACCCATCTTCGCTACGAAGATACGTGGGCGGCGACCTTCTTTCTTTGCGAACTCCTCAGTAAGCTCACAAGCCTTCTTGAAGTCGCTGTCTGTTTTACTTTCTGATGAATACACTCCTGATATTGTTCTAATTACTGCCTTATATCTGCCTACGATTTCCTCGCAGGCATCACTAATCTCACCAAGCGTACAGCGCAACTTAGCACACTCTACTGCCTTTTCAAGGAGGTTACCCTCACCTGTGCGAACACACTCTGTAAGTGCAGCAAGAGCTTCCTTACACTTCTCGTTGTCGCGATGGGCACGGAGTTCAGCCAAGCCTTCCTCCTGCTGTTTGCGTACTGCAGAGTTGTCAACCTCAAGGATGTCGATTGGATCCTCGTGGTCAAGGCGATACTTGTTTGTACCTACGATAGTCTGAGAACCGCTGTCGATACGGGCCTGAGTACGGGCTGCTGCCTCTTCGATACGCATCTTTGGCACACCTGTCTCGATGGCCTTTGCCATACCGCCGAGCTTCTCAATCTCCTGGATATGCTCCCAAGCCTTGTGAGCAAGTTCGTTGGTCAGGCTCTCTACATAGTATGAACCTGCCCACGGGTCGATATGCTTGCAGATCTTTGTCTCGTTCTGGATATAGATCTGGGTGTTACGAGCAATACGTGCAGAGAAGTCTGTAGGCAATGCGATAGCCTCGTCAAGAGCATTAGTATGCAATGACTGAGTATGACCGAGAGCTGCTGTCATAGCCTCGATACATGTACGGCCTACGTTGTTGAACGGATCCTGCTCTGTAAGCGACCAACCTGAAGTCTGAGAGTGGGTACGCAGCATGAGCGACTTGTCGTTCTTCGGATTGAACTGCTTGATGACCTTTGCCCAAAGCATGCGGGCTGCACGCATCTTGGCAACCTCCATGAAGTGGTTCATTGAGATTCCCCAGAAGAATGACAGACGAGGAGCGAAAGCATCGATGTCGATACCTGCGTTCACACCGGCACGAACATACTCAAGACCGTCGGCGATGGTATAAGCCAACTCGATGTCTGCTGTAGCACCAGCCTCCTGCATGTGGTAGCCGGAGATAGAGATAGAGTTGAACTTAGGCATCAACTTAGATGTATAACCGAAGATGTCGCTGATGATACGCATTGAGAATGCTGGCGGATAGATGTATGTGTTACGCACCATGAACTCCTTCAGAATGTCGTTCTGGATTGTACCTGCCATCTCCTCAAGCTTAGCACCCTGCTCCAGTCCGGCAACGATGTAGAATGCCATGATAGGAAGAACGGCACCGTTCATTGTCATAGAGACAGACATCTTGTTCAATGGAATGCCACCGAAGAGCACTTTCATGTTCTCAACAGAACAGATAGACACACCTGCCTTACCAACATCGCCGACTACACGTGCATTGTCCGGGTCGTAGCCACGGTGTGTCGGAAGGTCGAATGCAACAGAAAGTCCCTTCTGTCCGCTGGCAAGGTTACGGCGATAGAATGCGTTACTCTCCTCAGCTGTAGAGAATCCGGCATACTGACGGATTGTCCAAGGACGGAACGGATACATCATACTATATGGACCACGGAGGAATGGAGCAAGACCAGCCGTATATCCTAAATGTTCCATACCCTCAAGGTCTTCCTTTGTATATACAGGCTTTACCTCGATGTGTTCAGGAGTCTTCCAGTTTGTCTTGATGCCGTTGTCTTTCTGCCAAGCTGCGCCATCAACATCCTTAATTCCTGAAAATATATCTATGTCTTTAAAATTCTTTCTCATTTTATTCCCAGTTTTTCGTTATACTCTTTCAATGTCTCAAGCACGTTGCACTTAACATGTACGAAATTCTCTATGCCTGCTGCCTTCAGTTCCTCCATACATGCCGGAGCACCTGCCACAACAAACATTGCACGGTTGTCGAGATACTTGAATGCAGGAACTGCATACTCAGCATACTCGTCATCGCTTGAACAAAGCACCACGATATCAGCGCCCGCCTTCAATGCTGCGTCAACACCTTCTTCAACAGTCTTGAAGCCGAGGTTGTCCATCACCTTGTATCCTGCACAAGCCAGGAAGTTGCAGCTGAACTGGGCACGAGCCTGACGCATTGCCAAGTTACCGATAGTAAGCATGAATGCTGTAGGAACCTTCTCTGAGTTCTCTACCTTTATTCTCAGATCCTCGAAGTCTGCGGCAAGACGTGTTGCCTCGATAGCCTTGAATGTTTCATCGTGGCTTCCGCATCCCTTGCAGCCCTCCAAGGTGCGCTTTCCTTCACTCTTCTCAGTGAAGTTAGGGAACTGGTTAGTACCGAGGATGAACTCCTTGCGCTTAGCGGCAGCATCGTGACGCTTGGCGTTTGTAGCATTGATATCATCCTGTACGATACCCTTCTTGACAGCCTCAAGGAAACCGCCATTATCCTCTACACCAAGGAAGATCTTCCAACCCTCGTTGGCGAGAGATGTAGTGAGCTCTTCAATGAAGTAGCTACCTGCACCCGGGTCAACAACCTTGTCGAAATGGCTCTCCTCCTTAAGCAGGAGCTGCTGGTTGCGTGCGATACGCTCAGAGAACTCTGTAGGCTGCTCATAAACGGCATCAAACGGAGTAACCTCGATAGAATGAACACCTGCAAGGGCAGCACTCATTGCCTCGGTCTGAGAACGGAGCAAGTTAACATAGCTGTCGAACAAGGTCATGTTATACTTTGATGTAACGGCATTTACGCACATCATGCAAGAGGCATCATTCGCCGGATTATACTGCTTAACGATTTCCGCCCACAACATACGGGCAGCACGGAACTTAGACATTTCCATGAAGAAGTTTTCAGAAATACCAAGGTTGAACTTGATATTGTTTGCAGCCAGATCAACGTCAACACCTGCCTCAACAAGTTGGTTGAGATATTCGTTACCCCATGCGAGAGCATAACCGAGCTCCTGAACGATGTAGGCACCGCTGTTGTTCAATGAAACGGCATTAACAGCGATAGTGCGGAAATTAGGATATTCCTTCATCGCCTCAACGAGCTTTGGAGCGTCACCCAAGAGTGCTGTGACGTCGTGACCTCTCATCACGATCTTCTCCATTGGATCCCAATCGAAAGAACCGATAATCTTATTCTTGTCGCATCCCTTCTTCTCGAAATAAGCCTTGAGAATCTCAGCAAGCTCAAGTGTGTGCCGCTTGCATGTGCAGAAGTTCAGCTCAACGATTTCACACTCAATTCCTTCAAGAAGAGTCTCAACGAACTCTGCACTGATGTTCTTTCCAGGAATGTGGAAGCTCAGAGAATCAACACCCCTGTTCAATATGTCAAGGGCCTTGGTATTAGCTTCTTTGGCATCGGCAGCATTGATTTCTTGCCTTACATACCATTCATTGTTGTTTTTCTTGTTTCCACGTACAAATGGGAACTCACCAGGAAGTGCCTCTGGTGTTTTCAGCTTATCAACATCTTCCTTCAGATAGAAAGGCTGTACATTGAAGCCCTCGTTTGTACGCCAAACGAGACGTTTGTTAAAGTCGGCTCCCTTCAGGTCTTTCTGAATTTTGTCAAGCCATTCTTGGCGTGTGGGCGCCTTAAACTCGCTAAAGAGCTTTTCTTTGTTATTCGACATAGTGTATAGTATTATATAAGTTTTATCTTATTCTTCATGTTTGACATTAGTATATGATTAATGCAAAGGTAACCATTTTATTTTACAGCGCAAATAAAAACGAGTTTTTTATACCTCTGAGCCTTCAACGAAAGGTGTTTTCTGCCGATATTGACGAGTCCATCTTACAATTTGACATATTTGCCAACCCTTCCTTTCTATCAGCCTCTGTTATTCCTCGCTGTCATCGCCCAATAAGCCACCTGAGTTTTCTTTAACCATACGTAGTCGGCATCGCCTTCTTCTGGATCTGCCGTTTTCAAAATTTGACTTTTTCTACATTGCTGTGGTTGCTATGCAGACAAGCGTGATTGAGGGGGAAATATATTTTCGTCTCATCATATTAAATTTGTATTATATTTTTATGTATCTTCTTTCCGCTTTTGATGTAGATGCCATCGGGCATAAACCTTTCAAGCGAATTCATTTCATAAAGAACTTATAGAAGTCCATTGTTAAAGCCTTCCATATTTTCATCCTCCATTTCTATATTCTCCAATCTACACCCATAATCATTAACCTCATCACTTCCTCAGATTCCTCTTCAGCCACGTAAAGGCAATGCAGAAATAGACAAGCATCGAGAATTCGGCAAAAACGAGAGAGAGCAACATCGGGTCAAACACGCCGGAGAAATAAATCCTTGCAGCAAAGCCCAACGCCATTCCCAATTCGAAAGACAGAATATAAGTGCTCTGCGATGTCCCACGCTGACAATGGTCGCCCACATGGATGAAGAAGATATGAAGGCGCGAGGTCAATGCCGCCAGACCGAGTCCGAGGACGAGAGCACCCGAAACATTCAGCACACGGGAGGACGAGAATACAGCCACCAGCCCCGCAAGCACAAGGACATACGAGACAGACGTAATCCACCCCACCTGTCGGATTTGCGGCACGAACCTCTGCAACAGCATCAGGACAAGAAATCCTGCGGCGAGAGCTGCAAAGAAAGAATAGTCTGTCAGCGAGGCGAAGACCACGCCAAGACTTGCCGACACGGCTGTGGCCGCAACAAACAACGGGAAGCTCCTAGGCATGAAGAAACGGTCGAAGCTGAAAAGCCGGACATTATCGTCCGGCGCCTTGAACGGGAACTGCACGCTTGCCAGGACTCCCATCGCGACGAAACATAATGCCGCCGAAACATATAGCGTATTAAGGTAACCAGACTCGCGGAAAACGAACAGGCCGACCATCGGCCCCAGAATCACCGCCCAGCGATAGGACCACATCGAAACCATATTTGCCCTCGTACGGTGAGACGATTCGCAGCAATCCACAATCAGCGTACTGTTCAGAATCATATATGCCAATCCGAAGAATGCCCCTGCAAAGAACCTTACGAGCAACATAAAGAGGAATGTTTCTTCTGTCGTGGCCGACAGGAAATACTCTTGCTCCAGATAAGCAAAAGTCAGTCCGCAAGCCAGAAGAAGGAACATGAAGAGGATGCACACCTTGTTGCGGCGGTATCTCTGTATAAGATAGGAACTGAAAGTCCCTAACGAAAAAACGCCAACTCCGAATGCCACCATCACTGACGACATCTGGAATCGGCTTAATTCTGTCATTTCCGTCATCCACAACGGCAATACAGGCAAAAGCATATAGACATACAGGGCAAAAAGGAAATTTGCCAAACACAGCTTCTTAAAATCTCTGTGCCTTAAACCTATATGTTCTGCCGCATTGTTTTGTAAATCCATATTTTATCGATTAGTACGACTCGCTTTCGTTAGGAAAGTCTGAACTCTTCACATCCGTGATATAGTTTCCTATCGCATCTGTCATTACAGCGTTCAGATCAGCATAACGACGGAGGAAACGGGGCGTAAAGCCCTGCGTCATTCCCAACATATCGTCTACCACGAGAATCTGTCCGTCCGTACCGTTTCCTGCTCCGATGCCGATTGTAGGCACGGAAATCTCCTTGCTGACCCTTGTAGCAAGAACCGAAGGCACCTTCTCAAGAACCACGGAAAAGCAGCCTGTATCCGAAAGGAGCTTCGCGTCGCTTAACAGTTTCTCTGCCTCTGCATCCTCCTTTGCGCGAACGGCGTAGGTACCGAACTTGTTGATGCTCTGCGGAGTCAGTCCCAGATGTCCCATTACTGGGATTCCTGCATCAAGGATACCCTTTATTGTGTCGATAATCTCCAGTCCGCCCTCAAGCTTCAGAGCGTCGCATCCGCTCTCTTTCATAATTTTGATAGCGTTCTTCACACCCTCCTTGCGGTCTACCTGATAGGTACCAAAAGGCATATCGCAAACAACGAGAGCCCTTTTCACACCTCTAACCACAGACTTTGCATGATAAATCATCTGATCTATTGTGATAGGCAGTGTCGTACCGTTTCCGGCCATCACATTCGACGCCGAGTCTCCGATGAGGATTCCGTCGATGCCAGCTCCGTCCACGATGCCTGCCGTAGTGTAGTCGTATGATGTCAACATTGAAATCTTCTCTCCACGCTTTTTCATCTCGATGAAGCGATGGGTTGTAACTTTTCGATTATCTGATACTAAATAACCTGACATTTTTTTTTTTTTTTTTTTTTTTTTTTTTTAAAAAAAAAAAAAAAAGGTTTGAATATTCTTCAACCATTCGTTATCTCTTTTCGGGTGCAAAGGTACATTTTATAATCCACGATAAAGAATTTTTAACACACATTATTTCATTTACATCCTTTTTTCCCCGCATTTTAGGACTTTTTGATACTAAAATCGCATAAACATCGTATTTTAACTTTATTATTCATCCATTCGACATCGTGCCACTCATAATGTTTCATCAAAGAGTTTAGCAACGCCACTCAAAAACAAGTATTTACATCTCCACATATTCCATTATAACCCTGTCGGCAAACGGGGCGATGGATTCCGGCGAGTTTGTCGTGGCGAGTCCTACGACGTACATGCCTGCCGCCCTACCCGACTTCAATCCGTTGAAGCTGTCTTCAAAGACCACACATTCGTCCTTAGTCAGTCCAAACCTCTGTGCTGCCCTCTGGTAGCAGTCAGGCGACGGTTTGCTCTCGGCGAAATCCTCAGATGTAAGGATCGCATCGAAATACGTTTTGAACTCCGGACGTTTCCTATATACATTCTCCATCTTAGCCATGTTGGAGCTCGTCACAACAGCTGTCTTAACGCCCCTACCACGGAGCGACTTGACGTAATTCTCGAATCCTTTCACATAGACAAAATCCATAGTCTGCTCAAACTCGTCCAGCTCTCGGGTAATCCGCTCCTGAATGTCCTTGTCCTGGAAATATTTTTCATATATTTCCACAAGCGTCATGCCCTTGATAAGTTGCTCCATGCCTGGATGCTCCGGATAATAACGGCGGAACTGTCCGCCCCAAAATATGCTATACTGTGGTTCCGTATCGAAAACCACTCCGTCCAAATCAAACAATGCCGCCTTGAATTCCTTATTCTCCATAAATACTTTCTTTTTTACCTTGTATGAAATTTCACAATGAACTTGTGTTCTTTACTTATTTTCTGTTGCAAAAGTAATCAAAAAAGACGGTATATTTACTATTTACCACACTCTTATTTGCGGATTAGCGCAAATTGACTTAACTTTGTATCAAATTATTAAAACGAGGCAACTCCGTTTGCCATAAATAGAAACTACATACATGGAAGAAATCCTGAAATATTTCCCTGACATCACCGAGAAGCAAAAGCAGCAGTATGCAGCCCTATACGACCTGTATAAGGACTGGAACGAGAAGATCAATGTCATCTCGCGTAAAGATATCGAGAACCTCTACACTCATCACGTGCTCCACTCCCTTGCCATTGCCAAGACTCTCTCTTTCCGTCCTGGCACCAAGGTGCTCGACTTCGGCACGGGCGGTGGTTTCCCTGGAATACCGCTCGCCATAATGTTCCCCGAGGTGGAGTTCAAGATGATTGACGGCACGGGAAAGAAAATCCGCGTGGTAAATGAGGTTGCCTCGGCCATCGGACTGGAGAACATCAACGCCGTGCATTTGCGCGGCGAGGAGGAGAAGGGGAAATACGACTTCGTTGTGAGCCGCGCCGTAATGCCCCTGCCCGACCTGATGAAGATAATAAAGAAGAACTTCCTCAAGGAGGGAAGGAACTCCCTGCCCAACGGACTCATCTGTCTGAAGGGCGGCAACGTGGAGGGCGAGATGAAGCCTTACCGCAAGATTGCCGAAGCAATGGAGATATCAAGCTGGTTCAAGGACGATTGGTTCAATGAGAAATTCGTAATATACGTTCCTGCCACATAATCAAAAACGCCCAACCTCATGATGCACATAGAGAAATTCGAATGTAACATGTTCCAGGAGAACTGCTACATTGTAAGCGACGAGACAAAAGAGTGTGTGATTATCGACTGCGGTGCCTTCTACCCCGAGGAGCGCAGTGCTATTGTGGATTATATCCGCAGCCACGGTCTAACGCCGAAACACCTTATCTGCACCCACGCCCACATCGACCACAACTTCGGAAACAACACCATATCCGACAACTTCCAGCTGAAACCCGAAGTATCCCGTAAAGACGAGGTTCTCATGGACAGTCTCGCAGCTCAGGCACAGGCGTTCATAGGAATGGAATACAAGGAGGACGTGCCTGCCGTGGGGAATTTCTTCTACGAGAAACAGGTAATACGGTTCGGTTCCCACCAGTTCTCCATCATCCCGACTCCTGGCCATACTCCCGGCTCCGTGATGTTCTACTGTGAGGAGGAGAAGGTGGTATTCTCAGGCGACACGCTATTCCACATGAGTATCGGCAGGACAGATTTCCAGTTCGGAAGTTACCCCGACATCGTGGCGAGCCTGCGCAAGGTGGTGTCTTTGCTTCCCCCTGACACCGTCGTACTGCCCGGACATGGAGAAAAGACGGAAATCGGGGTTGAGAAAATACACAATCCTTTTATAAATTAAGAATGAAGAATGTAGAGTTGGTCTCGCTTCGCTCGATTTAGAATTGGGAGTTTAGAATTAAATGTTTTGAATCAAGGGGAGCAATAAAAAAGACGAACAAAGCGAGAAGAAAGAACAAGCAATAAGAAAACAAAAACAAGAGGAATTCAAAAAATTGACAGCAGAGAAGATTATACTTGGCATTGACCCCGGAACAAACGTGATGGGCTACGGACTGCTCAAGGTTATCGGAAACAAGGCGGAGATGATGGCAATGGGCGTCATAGACATGAGGAAGGAAAGCGACCCGTACCTCCGTCTCGGCAGGATATTTGAGCGCGTCACGGGCATCATCGACGAGTTCCTGCCTGACGAGATGGCCATCGAAGCGCCTTTCTTCGGCAAGAACGTGCAGTCGATGCTCAAGCTCGGCAGGGCGCAAGGAGTTGCAATAGCAGCAGCAATACACCACGGAGTACCCATTCACGAATACGCCCCACTGAAGATAAAGATGGCCATAACCGGACAGGGACAGGCATCAAAGGAACAGGTGGCAGCGATGCTCACCCGTCTGCTCAAGATAAACACCGCCGACAAGGTGCCGTTCATGGATGCCACTGACGCTCTCGCCGCGGCATACTGCCACTTCATGCAGGCCGGCAGACCGGAAACGGGCGTAAACTATCATGGATGGAAGGACTTTGTGAACAAGAACCGTTCGCGCGTCCCAGCAAGTCAGATTGCAGCCCTGCAGAGGAAGCAATAATAACCGAACGGAAAGTTGCCGCCAAGATTCTGCCAGCGAAATACAAATACTTGAACAATAAAAACATCAGGAATATATGAAGAAAATATGTATAGCATTGCTTTTTGCCGCAATATCATTTACCACGGCTGATGCACAGAAGGTGTATCATGAGATACTGAAACTATCAGAAAAGGTTGCCAACGACAAATCGAAGGATCTGCAGACCCGCAAGGTCGCCACATTCAAGGTTGACGAGCTGAAATACATGGCAATGAAAATGCGCGAGCTGATGCCTGACAGCACAGTGACGCTGCTCGACAACCAAGCCTACGCCATGTACGATTTTGTGAACCTATACGTGAAGAAACTCTCCGAGGCAAAGAGCAAGAAGGACAAGGCTCTAATCCTCGACATCTTCAAGTCGGCCTCCATCCAGAACCCATGGTTCAACGACATGGACCTTGACCTAATTGAGGGTTATATCCGCAGCGAGGGCTACATCACGAGTTTCTCGCTCGACACCAACTGGATGAAAGCTGTAGAGCAGGCACGCAGCGAACTGCGCAGACGCGGACTGTAAGAGTAATAGTACCTATAACCAAAACGCCTGAAACGTTTTATTCGTTTCAGGCGTTTTGGTTTCTATTCCCTATGATATTGCAGGAATAAAGAATCAGTTTTGTCCCGAGAACTGTTTGATGCGCTGCTCTTCCGAGAGCTTGCAGATGAGGAGTCTGCCGTCATGCTCAGCCACGATGTATCCGTCGAGTCCTTGCACCACAACCTGTTTTCCTTCAATGCAATGCACAATGGAATTTCTTGTTTCAAAGAGCGACACATTTTCTCCGATTACGCTGTTGCCCATGTCGTCATGCTTGGTCTGCGTCAGCAGCGAACCCCACGTACCGAGATCGCTCCATCCGAAATTCGAAGGGCATACAAAGATTTCCTCTGCCTTTTCCATGATGGCATAGTCCACGGAGATATTCTCACACTCTGGGAAACGCTTGTCAATCATCTCCTGCTCACGGTCGGTGCCATACACATCGTCCATGCTTTCAAACACGTTTGCCAGCGCCGGCTGGTAGATTCTGAATGCATTCACGATGGTGCGCACGCTCCAGATGAAGATTCCGGCATTCCAGAAATAGTTTCTGTTGGCAAGATACTTCTTCGCTGTCTCCAAGTCTGGTTTCTCCCTGAAGGCGTCCACGCGGAATATCTCCTTGTTGCGCGGCGAACTTGCGGTGAGGTCGGCCTGGATGTATCCATAACCGGTCTCCGGACGCGTAGCCTTCATTCCGAGAGTCACGATGGCATCCGTCTCACCCGTAAACTTCATGCAGTTCGTCACCACCCTTCTGAATTCCTGCACGTCGAGCACCACGTGGTCGCTCGGTGTCACAACGATGTTTGCCGTCGGACACTGCGCCTTGATTCTCCAGCTCACATATGCGATACACGGAGCGGTGTTGCGCCTGCAAGGCTCACAAAGAATGTTGCCAACCGGTATCTCGGGCAACTGCTCGCGCACGATGCCCATGTAGCTCTTGTTTGTCACCACCCATACGTTCTCTGGCGGGCAGATGGTATGGAAGCGGTCGTAGGTGAGCTGCATAAGGGAACGCCCCACGCCGAGCACATCAATAAACTGCTTCGGCTTTTCTGTAGTGCTCATAGGCCAGAAACGGCTGCCCACTCCTCCAGCCATTATCACGAGATGATTGTTGTTTGCCATGTTCTTTTCTTGTTAAGTTCAGTTTGCATAAGATAAGCTGCATCTCAGCAGACAGTCAAGCAAGCTTGTTGTTCTGCATTCGATTTGCATTATCTTTCCTAATATCTTATTTTATCAAATCCCTCAATTGTTCCTTTTCATAACAAAGAAAACAAAACGTCTAAAACACATAAAACCACGTCAGTCAATAAAGAAATCCAAAACGATGGATGCACTTTCAGGCAAATATTTCAGACATCTGATTCAACTGCGTCGTTTTAGATGTTTTAGATGTTTTATTCTGTCAGCATGGAAGTAATAGTTTATTTCTATATCCTAAGCATGCTCCATATTATACCAAAACGAAGCCTTCATTCTCCAATGCTTTCTTGATTGTGCCGATATGCTCCTCATTGCGGGTTTCGCATATCACGCGCAATACGCAGGCGTTTACCTTTTCTATATAGTTGTTGCGGTCGTGGTAAACATTTGTGATATTGGCTCCCTCACGTGAGATAATCGAAGCCACGCTTACGAGAGTTCCCGGTTTGTCGTCGAGCACAACGTTGAAGGTTGCGATTCTGCCACCCTTGGCGAGACCTCTCCTTACCACACGGCTGAGGATAGTAACGTCGATGTTACCGCCGCTCACGATGCAGACAACCTTCTTGCCCTTAACCGGAACCTTGTTGAACATCACGGCTGCCACGCCTGTTGCGCCGGCACCTTCTGCCACCACCTTTTCCTTTTCGAGCAACTGCAGGATTGCTGCGCATATCTCGTCTTCCGTCACGGTCACCACATCGTCCACATACTTGCAGCAAGCATCGTATGTAAGCACTCCAGGCTCCTTCACGCAGATACCGTCGGCAATGGTCGATACTGACGGCAGACAGAGTCTCTCGTGCTTATTCAGACTCTCCACCATGCTTGCAGCCCCTGCTGCCTGCACGCCGTATACCTTGATTTTCGGATTGAGCGACTTCAAAGCGAATGCCACACCGCTGATAAGACCGCCTCCGCCGATAGGCACTACCACGGCATCAATATCATCTACCTGCTCCAGAATCTCAAGTCCGATGGTGCCCTGACCGGCTATCACATTCTCGTCATCAAACGGATGCACGAAGGTGTAACCCTTCTCATCGCGCAGTTCGATGGCCTTAGCATAGGCATCATCGTAAACTCCAGGCACGAGACATACGTCGGCGCCATAGCCCTTCGTAGCCTCAACCTTGCTGATAGGCGCTCCTGCCGGCAGACAGATGAGCGACTTTATTCCGTGTGCCGTAGCTCCCAGCGCCACACCCTGAGCATGGTTACCTGCCGAGCAGGCAATAACGCCGTGCGACTTCTCCTCTTCCGTGAGCTGTGAGATTTTGTAGCAAGCACCTCTCACTTTGAACGAGCCTGTGCGCTGCAGGCACTCAAGTTTTAGATACACTTCTGCCTCAGGGTTTACCAATGGGGCATGAACTACGTCTGTTTTTCTGATTACTTTGGCAAGCTCGTAGCGTGCCTTGTAGAAATTGTCAAGATTCAACATTTTTCCTTTGTATTTATATTATAAGGTTTAAAGATTCTCTTTAATTATAACTTTCTGTTTTCAATCCATGCAAACCAAGAATAATTCCGGACTCCATGCCCCTAATCGAGCAAAGCGAAACCAATTCTTCATTTTATCATCTCACTCTCAGCGTATCCCCCACCCTGATCTGATATTCCGGCGAGAGATGATTCATCTTGTAGAGACTCTTCAGACGGATGCCGTAATACTGTGCGATGCTATACATGCTTTCGCCGGCCTTCACCACGTGAGGACGCTTTCTGTAAGTCTTCTCAGCCCTGCGCTGCTTCTTCTTCAGATAGATAGTCTCGCCTGGGGTGAGTCTGTCGCGCTTGCTGCGCTCGTTGTAGCGGGCAATCTTGCGGGCCGAGAGCCCAAGCTCCTTGCCCAACGACTTGAAGGTGTCGCCCGCCTTCACCTTTATATAATAATTCTTGTTATACGCATGAATCGGATGCGCCATACCGCCTTGAGACTCCTCTGAGTCCTTGTATGAGCGTTGCTCCATGAAATGGTCGTATTTCGTTGCCTTGTCGTATTCGTGGAGCTTATACAGTTCGATGATTCCTATAAGCTTCTGGGCGTATGTCGGGCTCGTGGCATAGCCGCAACGCTTCAGTCCGTGGGCCCACGCCTTGTAGTCGTTCTTGCCCAGCGAGAAAAGACTGCGGTAGCGCGGCTGCCCTGTGAGCAGCAGACTGTGGTCTTCGTAACTCTCATATACATTGTTGTAGGCCCGGAAACATTCCTGCCTCTCGTCATCGTCATGATATGTCTTGCGTCCCGTCCATCCGTGGCATTTTATGCCGAAGTGGTTATTCCCCTTCGTGGCAAGCTCGCTGTATCCCGCGCCGCTCTCCAGCAGTCCCTGTGCAAGCGTGATACTTGCCGGAATCCTGTATCTCAGCATCTGCTGGATGGCAAGGTCCCGATATTGGTTTATGTATGTCTGGTATCGCTGGTTCCACTTCATCTGCGCCCCCGCCACGGAGGCGACAAGCGAGAGGAAAACCAGCAGAATAATCTTTCTGTTCATGTTTAATTCTCAAAGACTGCTGCAATCTTTCTACAAAAGTAGAATAATTCCGGCACACGACAAAAAAAATATCCAACTATTTTTGTGTTATTCTCCTTTATATGTATCTTTGCATGGTATAGAAACACAGCTTCAGCTGCAAATAGCATTTATTTTCAAGCATTATGGAAAAAGGAATCAAGTTCTCCATTGAGAGAAAAGTTACGGAGCACATGACTGCCCGCGTGATGGGCAGCGGCACCCTCGACGTATTTGCCACCCCATCCATGATCGCCCTCATCGAGGAGACGGCATGGCGCAGCGTGGCCCCTCAGCTTGAGAGCGGCATGGCCACCGTAGGCACCCTGCTCAATGTGGCCTACGTGGCCCCCACCCCAGTCGGCATGACCGTAAAGTGTGAGACGGAGCTCACAGAGGTCGACGGACGCCGTCTGGTGTTCAGCGTCAAAGTGTCCGACGAATGTGGCGAAATCGGCCGCGGCACCCACGAGCGCTTCATCATCAACGAGGAGAAATTCCAGAAGAAGGCCGACGCCAAGAAAGAGGCATAAAGACTGGAAATCCACATATTATATAATATATTAAAGAAAGGAAAGGGAAACATCATGCTGAACGAGAAAATCGAAAAGGCTCTCAACGAGCAGATCAATGCAGAGATGTGGTCAGCGTACCTATATCTCTCCATGGCAGCCTTCTGCCACAAGAACGGACAGCCGGGAATGGCAAAATGGTTTGAAGTACAGTTTCAGGAGGAACAGGACCACGCCAAGATTCTCTTCAACTACATTGTGCAGCGCAACGGCGCTGTGACTCTGAAGCCAATCGACGCCGTGCCGACGGAATGGAAGTCGGTGCTCGACGTGTTTGAGAGCACGCTGGAACACGAACAGAAGGTGACAAGCCTCATAAACAACCTCTTCGCCCTGACCCACGAAGTGAACGACTATGCCACACAGAGCATGCTCAAATGGTTCATCGACGAACAAGTGGAGGAAGAGGAGAACGCACAGAACATCATCGACAACCTGAAGATGATAAAGGACAACGGCTACGGCATCTACATGCTCGACAAAGAGCTTGGTGCACGCACCTACACACAGGCCGCACCACTCGCAGCAGCAGCGCAGTAAAAAAAGGCTGCTGCCATAATGTCCCAGATTAATTTTCAACGAATGTCATAGAAATCCAAACGGACATTAACAGTTTTTCAAAGCATTCGTTCTCTCCGAATAAAGCATCGCTTTTCGAGGAGCAAAGCATTGCTTTCCGCCTCGAAAAGCGATGCTTTGCTCATTGGGCATTTTCTCATTAGCGTTCTTCTACATTTGACGCATACGGAATAATTCGTTTTTCCCTTTGGCAAATCCGTTTATGAGTGAGGGAACCGCCCCCCTGTTTCCCGCCGATACGTCTGCCTTTCATCCCCCGGATGCAAATAATCAAGGCAAAAATTCCGAGATAGGAAAAAAAGACTTACCTTTGCGGTGGAACAATAAAAAAACAATATATCATGTACAAAATACAAGCTAATGCTTCGGGAACAAGAAGCATAAACGTAAGCGACGAACACCTCGCAACAATAAGGAAATACTCTCTGCTGAAAAACCTCATCGACAGCACGGGATTCATCGACGAACAGGTGCTCGACAAACTGAAACTCAACATGAGATCCATGTTGGAGTCGAACATGGGAGCGGACAAAGGTCTCGTGGACCTCTGTCTGGACGTGGTCTACAACAAGAACATGAAGGCTTTCGGACTCCACCAGCTCGTACTCCTCTATATAGAATGGGACGAGAAGAACTACGAAGGAACGGAACCGGAGGACTAATGGCGGAACACAGACTGACAGACTGGTTGCCGACCACGAAGAAGGAAGTGGAATTGAGAGGATGGGATGAACTCGACGTTATCCTGTTCTCCGCCGATGCATACGTGGACCATCCGTCCTTCGGAGCTGCTGTAATCGGAAGGGTACTTGAGGCTGAGGGACTGAGAGTGGCCATCGTGCCACAGCCCGACTGGCACGGCGACTACCGTGACTTCAAAAAACTGGGCAAGCCGAGACTCTTCTTCGGAATATCGCCCGGCTGCATGGACTCCATGGTTAACAAATACACCGCAAACAAGCGACTGCGGTCTGAAGACGCATACAGTCCCGACGGAAGGCACGACTGCCGTCCCGAATACCCCACCATTGTATACAGCCGCATACTGCGCCAGCTCTACCCCGACACACCCATCGTGCTCGGAGGTATAGAGGCTTCGCTCAGAAGGCTCACACACTACGACTACTGGCAGGACAAGCTCATGCCCTGCATACTGAAAGACTCGGGAGCCGACCTTATTATATATGGCATGGGCGAGAAGCCCGTGGCCGAACTTAGCCGCAAGCTCGCCGAAGGCAGAAGCATACACGACATCAAGGAAATTCCACAGACCGTCTACATCGCCCCCAAGGACAGAATAGACGGAGGAATAACAAAGGACGACATCGTGATACACTCCCACGAGGAATGCCTGCAGGACAAAAAGGCGCAGGCAGAGAACTTCAGAGTGATTGAGGAGCAGTCGAACATGATGCACGCCCATAGGATAATACAGCAGTTGGGCAGCAGATACGTAGTGGTGAACCCGCCGTACCCGCCAATGCAGAGCGGAGAGCTTGACGCCGTTTACGACCTGCCATATACCAGACTGCCACATCCGAAATACAAGAACAAGAGGATTCCCGCATACGAGATGATAAAATTCTCCGTCAACATACACCGCGGATGCTTCGGAGGATGCGCCTTCTGCACCATCAGCGCCCATCAGGGCAAATTCATAGTATGCCGCAGCAAGGAGAGCATAATGAAGGAAGTGGAACAGGTGGTGCAGATGGAAGGTTTCAAGGGCTATCTGAGCGATTTGGGAGGTCCGTCGGCAAACATGTACGGCATGAGCGGAAAGAACAAGAACGCATGCGAGAAATGCAAGCGCCCATCATGTATCAACCCGCAGATATGCCCTAACCTCAACACCGACCACTCCACGCTGCTCGATATTTACCGCTCTGTAGATGCCATGCCTGGCATAAAGAAGAGCTTCATCGGAAGCGGAGTGCGCTACGACCTGCTGCTGCACCGCAGCAAGGACGAGAAGACCAACCAGGCTGCAAGAGAATACACACGGGAGCTAATATGCCGCCATGTGAGCGGAAGACTCAAGGTGGCGCCCGAACACACATCCGACAACGTGCTCAGACTCATGCGCAAACCGTCGTTCGAACAGTTCGGAGAGTTCAAGAGAATATTCGACCGGATAAACAAGGAGGAAAAGCTGAACCAGCAGATCATACCATACTTCATAAGCAGCCACCCAGGCTGCCACGAAGAGGACATGGCGGAGCTCGCCGTGAAGACCAAGAGGCTCGACTTCCATCTGGAGCAGGTGCAGGACTTCACGCCCACGCCGATGACCATCAGCACGGAAACATGGTACACAGGATTCCATCCCTACACATTGGAGCCGGTGTTCTCGGCAAAGACACCAAAGGAGAAGCTTGCGCAGAGGATGTTCTTCTTCTGGTACAAACCCGAAGAACGGCGCAACATAGAGAGGGAACTGAAGCGCATTGGCCGGCCCGACCTCATAACGCAACTGTACGCCGACGCATACCGGCCTGACTATACCAGCAGGAAAAGGCCCGACACGGCGAAAGGTGCGCAGCGGAAAGAGCCGAAAGGTACACAGAGGAATGACCAGAAAGGCAAACCTGTCGCCGGCAAATACAGCAAGGACGGGAACTGGAGCCGACGAAGGGGAAGATAAAGGCATCATTTGCAGATATTGCCTGACAGGCTATACCGGCAAATGTGTATTGTAAACGATAACTTAAAGCATATACATCATGAGATTTGTAGGAATAATACCTGCACGATACGCCTCGCAGCGTTTCCCAGGCAAACCACTCGCCATACTCGGCGGCAAGACAGTGATACAGAGAGTGTATGAACAGGTGGGCAAGGTGCTCGACGACGTGTATGTGGCCACCGACGACGACCGCATAAAGAACACAGTGGAAGGTTTCGGCGGCAAGGCAATAATGACCTCACCTGACCATAAGAGCGGCACAGACCGCATAGAAGAAGCCGTGGAGAAAATCGGCGGGGACTTCGACGTGGTGATAAACATACAGGGCGACGAACCATTCATTCACGAATCACAGATAAAGGAACTCTGCGCCTGCTTCGACGATGCTGATACACAGATAGCCACACTGGGCAAGCCTTTCACAGCCGAGATGGGCATGGAGGCTCTGGAGAACCCCAACTCCCCGAAAATCGTAGTTGACAACAGGGGCTACGCCATGTATTTCAGCCGTAGTGTCATTCCTTACATCCGCAACACCAGGCGCGAGGAATGGATTGGGCAGTTCCCGTATCTGAAACATATCGGCTTGTACGCCTACCGCAGGGATGTTTTGCGCCAGGTGACGCAACTCCCTCAATCGTCCCTCGAAATTGCCGAGAGTCTGGAGCAGCTTCGTTGGCTGCAGAACGGCTATAAGATAAAAGTGGGACTCACCGACGTGGAGACCGTAGGCATCGACACGCCGGAGGATTTGGCGAAGGCGGAAGAATTCTTAAAATTAAAAATGAAAAACTAAGGATCGGAAATCAGGGAGGGGGCTTCGGCCGAACGACGGTTGCCCGCAGCCATGCAAAACCCGACCCGGATTTCAATCCTCGGCTTTCAACCGCTAATTCTCGACTTATGAATACCACATTCATCGCGGGGCCGTGCGTGATCGAATCGGCCGAACTTCTCGATACGGTGGCGGCCCGACTGACGGAGATCAACCGCAGACTGGGCGTGCAGATCATCTTCAAAGCGTCGTTCGACAAGGCCAATCGCACGTCGATCCGCTCCTATCGGGGCGTCGGCATGGAGAAGGGATTGCAGATGCTCGCCGACGTGCGGTCGAAATGGGGTCTGCGGCTGCTCACGGACAGCCACGAATCATGGCAGGCGGCGCCCGTAGGCGAGGTGGTCGACGTGATTCAGATTCCGGCCTTCCTCTGCCGCCAGACCGACCTTCTGGTCGCCGCAGCGAAGACGGGGCGCACGGTCAACATCAAGAAGGCGCAGTTCCTCTCGGGCGAAGACATGCGCTACCCCTATGAAAA
>USSF01000012.1 GCA_900557405.1 uncultured Prevotella sp. | reverse complement strand
GCTGGGTTCAGAACGTCGTGAGACAGTTCGGTCTCTATCTATCGTGGGCGCAGGAGTTTTGCGTGGTGCTGTCACTAGTACGAGAGGACCGTGACGGACAGACCTCCGGTGTACCGGTTGTGCCGCCAGGCGCACCGCCGGGTATCCGCGTCTGGATTGGATAAGCGCTGAAAGCATCTAAGTGCGAAGCTTTCCACAAGATTAGAACTCCATTGAGGGTCGTCGCAGACGACGACGTTGATAGGGCGCAGGTGTAAAGACGGCGACGTCAAAGCCGAGCGCTACTAATTGCCCGAGAGCTTTCCGCCCTTGGCACACACTTTCAGTTGTATTGCAACTGTCAATTCTACGGTGAAAAGTAACGTCCTTGTAATGAAATGAAAGAGAGTAAAGGTTGATTCTTCATTCTTAATTCTTCATTCAAAAAGACGAAGTCTGTAATAAATGTCCCCCATATCAGGTGGCGACAGCGGCGGGGTTCCACCTCTTCCCATTCCGAACAGAGAAGTTAAGCCCGCTTGCGCCGATGGTACTGCAATGCAATGCGGGAGAGTAGGTAACCGCCTTTTTTCAGTCTCGAAGAAGAAACGAGAGATGATGTCCTCCGGAAGAGAAATCCTCCGGAGGACTTTTTTTGTTGTTTTGTTGGCTGGCATTATTTTTCTATAATTTCTAGTGCTTTTGGTTTTATCTAGAATTTCTAGTGCTTTTGGTTTTATCTAGAATTTCTAGAACCTCTAGTGTTTCTAGATTAGCTGGTATCTAGAATGAAAAGCAAAGGAAACTTTCATTCTTCATTCTTCATTCTTAATTCTTCATTTGTTGTTTCTTCATTCTTCATTTTTTGCTTTTCTCCTGAAAAATCATTTCTGTTGGTATTATTTTAAAGCAAATATTGGCGTATGTTGAAAAAAGTTTGTAACTTTGCAACCCGAATTGTAAAGCAGGAAGGCCGTTGAAGGCTATACCTCGTTTTATTTATAATAAGCATTAAGTATGAACAGCTTGGAGTCTTTAAAGATAGACTTGAAAAGTCTTGATACAGAGGCAATGGAATTTACATGCCGTCTTGATGACGATTTCTTCAAGGCAGCGGAAAGCGACGAAGTGAAGGGCGGCGACGTGTTGCTCTCTGTTTCGGCGCATAAATCCGTTTCGGGCATGTATGAACTTGATTTCCATGCCGAAGGCACTGTAGTGGTTCCATGTGACTTGTGTCTTGACGATATGGACCAGCCGGTGGAGACGGACAACAGGCTGTTGGCTAAACTTGGAGAAGAATACTCGGAAGATGACGAAATCGTGGTTGTGGATAAGGATGACGCTATCCTTGACGCATCATGGTTCGTATATGAATCCATCGCTCTCAGCATCCCCATTAAGCATGAGCATGCACCTGGAAAATGCGATCCTGCGATGATTAAGGCTCTCGAAGAGCACTCAGCTACCCGAAGTAGTGATGAGGAAGAAGAGGCGGCGGTGGATCCACGATGGAGTGAATTAGAAAAGTTAAAATCAATAATTAAAGATTAAAGAAAATGGCACATCCTAAAAGAAGACAGTCGAAGACTCGTACACTCAAGAGAAGAACTCATGATAAGGCAGTAGCTCCTACATTGGCAGTATGCCCTAACTGCGGCGCTTACTATGTATACCACACTGTATGCTCGACTTGCGGTTACTACAGAGGCAAGGTTGCTATTGAAAAGGAGACTGCAGAATAATTAGCTCATGGAGAAAATAAACGCAGTAATCACAGGTATCGGCGGATACGTTCCCGACTATGTCCTCAACAATGATGAGTTGTCGAGAATGGTTGACACCAACGATGAGTGGATTATGACGCGTGTCGGAATCAAGGAGCGCCGAATCCTCACTGAGGAGGGTCTCGGCACTTCATATATGGCACGCAAGGCGGCAAAGCAGCTTTTGAAGAAGACCGGTGTTGATCCGGACACCATCGACGCTCTGATTGTTGCCACCAGTACGGCTGACTACAAGTTCCCGTCTACGGCTTCCATCGTTCTTGGTCATTTGGGTTTGAAGAATGCCTTTGCATTTGATATGTGGTCTGCATGTTGCGGATTTCTCTATACCCTTGACACTGCCGCTTCGATGATAAAGAGCGGACGCTGCAAGAAGGTTATCGTAATCGGCGCCGACAAGATGTCGTCTGTGGTAGACTATAAGGACCGCAGCACATGTGCGCTCTTCGGTGATGGTGCAGCAGCTGTTCTTGTAGAGGGAACGACAGAGGAAGTGGGTCTGATGGATTCATATTTCCGTACGGACGGCCACGGACTGCCTTTCCTGCATCTTAAGGCTGGCGGTTCTGTTTGTCCTGCATCACATTTCACGGTTGACCATCGCCTTCACTATCTATATCAGGAGGGTCGTACTGTCTTCCGTTATGCTGTGACAAGCATGAGCAATGACTGCGCTCTTATTGCAGAGCGTAATGATTTGAATAAGGACAACATCCGTTTCGTTGTTCCTCACCAGGCGAATATCCGTATTATCGAGGCTGTTGCAAAGCGTCTTGATTTGCCGATGGACCAGGTGATGGTAAACATCGAGCACTTCGGAAATACTTCTGCAGCCACTATTCCTTTGGCTCTTTGGGAGTATGAGAAGAAACTGAAGAAGGGTGACAACCTTATCTTCACCGCCTTTGGAGCAGGCTTCGTTCACGGAGCTTCCTACTACAAGTGGGGCTACGATGGCGACAAGGTGGAATAGGTTAAATAAGGAAATATTCATATTTAAAGTATAAAAGCGCATCTGCAATGACTTCAAGGTTTTCATGCAGATGCGTTTTTTGTTTTTGCTTCAAAAAGGATCAAAAAGTAGTATTACGGGCTTAAAAATTTGTAATGCAACAATTTTTCTGTATATTTGCAGATTGATATGTCATCATAATGTGGTGCCGGCATAAAGTAATTTGCCTTCGCCCGGCGGTGCCCGTCTTGGTCTCGATGGTATTCCGTCTTGGTCCCGATGGTATTCCGGTTAGATTCCGACGGCATGTTTCCGTAATCCCGCCGTATCAGAAGGGAGGCAGACGTCTGTACAGCATTGATGATAGATGGAACAAGAAAAATCACGTTATAGGAACCAAGGAAATTCAAGTCAAAAAAAACAGATAGGAAATGCATAAGGCAGGATTCGTAAACATCGTGGGCAACCCCAATGTGGGCAAGTCCACCCTGATGAACCAGTTGGTAGGCGAGCGTATAAGCATCGCCACGTTCAAGGCACAGACAACGCGCCATCGTATCATGGGAATCGTGAATACCGATGACGCCCAGATTGTATTCTCCGACACCCCGGGAGTGCTCAAGCCTAACTACAAGCTGCAGGAGTCGATGCTCGCCTTCTCGGAGTCAGCCCTGACCGATGCCGACGTGCTGCTTTATGTCACTGATGTGGTGGAGAATCCGGAGAAGAACATGGAATTCTTGGAGAAGGTGCAGAAGATGACCATCCCCGTCATCCTGCTCATCAACAAGATAGACCAGAGCGACCAGAAGACGCTCGGCTCTCTCGTCACCAAATGGCATGCGCTGCTGCCCGATGCCGAAATCCTGCCCCTCTCGGCAAAGAACAAGTTCGGCATTGACATCCTGCTGAAGCGTATAAAGGAACTGTTGCCCGATTCGCCCCCGTATTTTGACAAGGAGCAGCTTACGGACAAGCCGGCGCGCTTCTTCGTGAGCGAGATAATCCGCGAGAAGATACTGCTGTATTACGACAAGGAAGTGCCGTATTCGGTTGAAGTCGCAGTGCAGTCATTCAAGGAGGACGAGAACCATATCCACATCCATGCCGTGATATACGTGGAGCGCGACTCCCAGAAGGGCATCATCATCGGCCACCAGGGCGTGGCACTGAAGAAGCTCGGTTCGGAAGCGAGGAAATCGCTTGAGCGCTTCTTCGGCAAGAAGATATATCTGGAGCTTTTTGTCAAGGTGGACAAGGAGTGGCGCAGTTCGAAACGCGAGCTTGACAACTTCGGGTATAATCCGGAGTAAAGTGAAGAGAAGATAAAAGAGAGTATTATAGAATAATTAACCAATTAACAAATGAGGTCCCGTGCCCCGGCATGATGCAGGGGTAGGGGCGAGATAAGATATATATGGCAAACTTAGTAGCAATAGTAGGACGACCGAATGTGGGCAAGTCCACGCTCTTCAACCGTCTGACGAAGAGCCGCCAGGCCATCGTGAGTGACGAGGCCGGCACCACACGCGACCGCCAGTACGGCAAGTGCGACTGGAACGGAAAGGAGTTTTCAGTAGTCGACACCGGCGGATGGGTTGTCAATTCGGATGATATTTTCGAGGAGGAGATAAGGAAGCAGGTGCTCATCGCAACCGAGGAGGCAGACCTCATAATCTTCCTCGTTGACATAATGACGGGTGTCACGGACCTCGACATGGACGTGGCCAACATCCTTCGCCGCACGAAGATACCAGTTATCCTCGCGGCAAACAAGACCGACAACAACACCCTGATATACAATTCGGCAGAGTTCTACAGTCTGGGACTCGGCGACCCTATGTGTATCAGTTCCGCCACCGGAAGCGGCACGGGCGACCTGCTCGATGAGGTGTTGAAGAAAATGCCCGAAAAGGGCGGCGAGCTTCTTGAGGACGGTATTCCTCGCTTTGCCGTCGTTGGCCGCCCCAATGCCGGCAAGAGCAGCATCATCAACGCCTTCATCGGCGAAGACCGCAACATCGTGACCGAGATTGCCGGTACCACGCGCGACAGCATCTATACACGCTACGACAAGTTCGGCTTCGACTTCTACCTTGTTGACACGGCCGGCATACGCCGCAAGAACAAGGTGACCGAGGACCTGGAGTTCTATTCCGTGATGCGTTCCATCCGTGCGATAGAGAATTCCGATGTCTGCATCCTCATGATTGACGCCACCCGAGGCATCGAGGCGCAGGACATGAACATCTTCCAGCTCATACAGAAGAACAACAAGTCGCTCGTAGTGGTGGTGAACAAGTGGGACCTTGTGGAGAACAAGGACCAGAAGGTGATGGACACCTTCGAGGCAGCCATACGCAACCGCATGGCACCATTCACCGACTTCCCCATCATCTTCGCTTCGGCGCTCACCAAGCAGCGCATCTTCAGGGTGCTGGAGACGGCAAAGACCGTGTACCAGAACCGCAAGATAAAGATAGGAACCACGAAGCTCAACGAGATGATGCTGCCGCTCATCGAGGCATACCCGCCACCATCAATCAAGGGCAAGTACATCAAGATAAAATACTGTTCGCAGCTGCCCAACACGCAGATACCGTCGTTCGTGTTCTACGCCAACCTGCCGCAGTATATCAAGGAGCCATACAAGCGCTTCCTCGAAAACAAGATACGCGCCAACTGGACCCTTACCGGTTCGCCGATAAACATCTTTATCCGCCAGAAGTAGGATGAGACACATGTTGACAACCCTTCTGCCCGTCCTCCTCATGGCCATCCTTGCTGCATCATGCAGCTCGGGCAGCCAGGGACCGGACCTTGCTGCGGCAGAGGCGGCAAAGGAGTATTACGACAGTCTGAACAACGGCGGCTACAAGTATTTCACCAGTATGTTCCTGCGCCCCGAGCGCATCCCCGACAGCTATCGCGAGCAGCTCGAAGCCAACAGCAAGATGTATCTCGCCGGCCTCAGGGCGGATCACGGCGGGATAAGCGAGATACGCATCGTGAACTGTCGTAACGACAGCAAGGGCGAGACGGCAGAAGCCTACCTGCTGGTCTGCTTTGCCGACAGCGTGAAGGAGGAGATAGTGGTGGCGATGGCCAAACACGACGGGCGGTGGATGATGAGATGACCAGCCGGTCCGCATAAACATACTCAACACCAAAGAAAATGCTATTACACAAATATCTGACAAGTTTCGGAAAATACCTGATTCTCATGGGGCGCTCCATATCGCGTCCCGAGCGGATGAGAATGTTCATGAAGCAGTATATCAAGGAGATGTCCGGTCTGGGCGTTGATTCCATCGGCATCGTGCTCCTTATCTCCTTCTTCATCGGAGCCGTGATATGCATCCAGATGAAGCTCAACATCCAGAGCCCATGGATGCCGCGTTGGGTATCAGGATACACCACGAGGGAAATCCTCCTTCTGGAGTTCTCCTCCAGCATCATGTGTCTGATCCTGGCCGGAAAGGTAGGTTCCAACATCGCCTCGGAGATAGGCACGATGAGAGTGACGCAGCAGATTGACGCGCTCGACATCATGGGCGTGAACTCGGCCAGCTACCTCATCCTGCCCAAGATGCTCGGGCTGATAACCATCATGCCCTTCCTCGTAATCTTTTCTTCGGCCACCGGTATCATCGGTGCCTATGCCACGGCATACGTGGGCCACGTGCTCAGCCCCGACGACCTTACTGCCGGACTGCAACACAGCTTCAACCCCTGGTTCATGTGGATGAGCATCATCAAGAGCCTCTTCTTCGCCTTCATCATCAGCAGCGTGTCGTCGTATTACGGCTATACTGTGGACGGCGGCTCGGTGGAAGTAGGCAAGGCGAGCACCAACGCCGTGGTGACGAGCAGCGTGCTGATATTATGTTCCGACGTCTTCCTCACCCAGCTCCTGAGCTGAGTAAGGGATAAAAAAGAGAAAAGCAATGATTGAAATAAAACATCTGTGCAAGTCGTTCGGCGACAAGGAAGTGCTGAAGGACATCAGTGCCGTGTTTGAGAACGGAAAGACGAACCTCATCATCGGACAGAGCGGAAGCGGAAAGACCGTGCTCGTGAAGAACCTCGTGGGGCTGCTCGAGCCCACGAGCGGCGAGGTGCTATACGACGGCCGCAACTTCGTCACCATGACGAAGCAGGAGAAGGTGATGATGCGCCGCGAGATGGGAATGATATTCCAGAGCGCAGCCCTGTTCGACTCCCTCTCCGTGTTGGAGAACGTGATGTTCCCCCTCGACATGTTCTCCTCGATGAACCTCAAGGAGCGCATACACCGTGCGCAGGAATGTCTCGACCGTGTCAATCTTATTGATGCACAGAAGAAATACCCCGACGAGATATCCGGCGGAATGCAGAAGCGAGTGGCGATAGCCCGTGCGATAGCCCTTAATCCCCAATATCTCTTCTGCGACGAACCCAACTCTGGTCTCGACCCCAAGACATCGCTCGTAATCGACGATCTTCTCCACGGCATCACCCAGGAGTATAACATCACCACCATTATCAACACCCACGACATGAACTCCGTGATGGGTATCGGCGAGAACATCATCTTCATCTATCAGGGCGAGAAGGAATGGCAGGGCAAGAGCGCCGACATCATGGGCTCGACCAACAAGAAGCTCACCGACTTCATCTTTGCCAGCGACCTGCTCAAGAAGATGAAGGAAACGGAAATGGAGAAGATGAATATAAAATAGGTGAAACCCAAAGCGGCAAGGCAACAAGCTGAAGCCGCCGGCTAAAATAAAGAACTGATGCAAGGCGAAAAGCTATTCAGCCCTGCATCAGTTCTTTTTTCATTTGTTTCCTATCTGACAGTACCCACTGTCGTTTGTTATTCCTCGATAATATTGTGATATAACGCAATTATTTCCGCTTTTTATTTGCACATCGTTTTAATTTGTCTACCTTTGCATAATCTTATGTGAATAACAGAGATGCGCAAGCGGTTCGCCCACGGGCGATTAAAAGGGAACCGGAGTGAGAATCCCGGACAGTCCCGCTGCTGTGTGCCGCCCCTTATTCTGAAAAACATGGACATTCAGCCACTGCACTATTGTTGGGAAGGCGTCCACGTTTCGGGCGGTGAGTCAGAAGACCTGCCATTGCGAGGAAAATGAATTTTGAGTAACCTTAAACCTAAGCAGCCCTGATGACCGATTTGGGTTTAAGCCAAACCGATGCTTTCGGGAAGAATTACGCGGAACGATTTTTCAAGTCTTCAATGCCTCGAGGAGGGCGTTGGAAGATGACAGATGTTGGAAAACATTATTTAATTCTTTAACTTTATAAACCAAAATGAAAAAAAAGTACAGTTATCTGATGCTGGCACTTTTGTGGTCGATGCTATGGCTGCCTATGCAACTCATGGCGCAGGATGACCCCAATACGGTGCTGCAGCCGCAGTTCGGCAAGCAGACAGTGACGGTTGCTACAGGGCAGGAGATTACCTTCTACGACCCAAAGGGGACGGGGATTATCTATGCAAACTCCTCCAACAACACACAGTCGCTTACCGTGTTCAAACCTGCCGAGGCAGGGATGTCCGTACAGATCACGTTCGAAAGTTTCGATGTGAAGCCGTACAGCGCAAGCTATCCGGCTTTCGTGAATGTGTACAATGGTGAGGCCGATGCCGACAACTCATTTACATTTGCCACGACAACATCCGAGGTTGCAAGCAGCCTTAAGCTTCCGACCGGGGATGTGTTGGAGCAATTGTCCGGCACCTTCAGTGTGCCGAAGATGTATTATTCCACGTCAACCGACGGGTCATTGTCAGTAGGCTTTCTTTATCGCGACGCAGCCAAGAGTGAGGGCTGGGTGGCAAAGGTGAAATGCGTGAAGCTCGACAACATGAGCGTGACCGGTGCCGGCTCGCAGTACGGCAACGTCGTAGCCTCGCCGAAGAGCAAGACCGGTGTCAATTTTGCCGGATTCTATGTTACGGCAAACGGACTGCTCAATGCCGACCATCTGAAGACCGTTAGTTTCAAGATGGCGAAAAACGAGGATAATACCATAGATCCTCTGTCGCTGAAGCTTTACAAAGGCAGCGAGACTTCATACAAAGGTGCTACGCCTATAGAAGCAACAGTTTCGGAAAGTAACGGAACATACATATTCTCTCTTGACTATGAGTTAAGCGACGGCAAGAATGAGTTCACAGTTGTCGGCAATATCTCTGGAGAAAGAGTCGGTTCCAAGGCAAAGGTTGAGGTTGTTGGTGTTTCTACAAAGGATAAGGACGACGGCGTTACTCCTTTCACGACAACCGAAGCCGTAGAGGTGGAGAACCCTGCAGTCGTGATAATTGGGTCTGAAGAGCAGACGGTAACCGTTGGTGATACCAAGTTGAATTTCTATGACGACGGTGGTTTCGACGGACAGATTGACAAGAACTTCAAGTCAGGAATGATTACCTTCAAGCCTGCTGATGCCGGCAAGAAGGTGATGATTGACTTTTCTAAGATGGATTTGGCAACTGGCACTATGTACAGTCAGAAGCTGAAAGTGTACAGCGGAACGGAGGTTTCGGCAAACAGTCTCCTTAAGACCTTCAACGGCAAGGAGACGGGCAGGGTGCGTTCTACAGCAGACGACGGCGCACTGACGGTTGTTTTCGAGAGCAATGCCTATAATACGGGCAACGGATGGGAAGCAGTGGTATCGCAGTTCACCCCGCAGCCGATGAAGGTTACTGCTATCGAAGCAACTCAGATAACGAAAGGTACGGTATGTGCCGGCGACAAGGAACAGCAGATATTGAAGTTCAATATCAAGGCCGAGGAGACATCGCCTGTACTTACAACCAAGAAGTTCGCATTCAACACCAACGGCACCAACGGCCAAGTGGTAAAGGCAACCCTTTATTATACCGGAACCACCGACGGATTCGATGCTACCACGAAGGTAGGTGAATCTGATGTAACGGCTGATGCCTTTGATATTGCGGCAAGCAATGAAGTGGCTCTTGTGGAGGGCGACAACTATTTCTGGGTTACTTACGATATAAGCGAGGAGGCACTCAACGGACAGAAAATTGATGCTGCTATTACATCGGCTACCCTGAGCGATGGTGCCCATGCTGTGGAGAATGGTAATCCGGAGGGCGACCGCATTGTGGAGAATGTCGTTCTGTCGTATAAGAATCAAGGCATAGTGACGAAGAAGGTGAACGGCTCTGTCAGCTTCAAGCCGAAGAGTTCTTCAGAGTACAACAGTTATTATGAAGGTGGCTATGATGACCGCATCAATGTGTTCATCCCGATGCACGACGGCATGGTTTGTCAGATAGACTTCACAGCATTTAACATCTACTATGCGTCATACGGTACCGACCATGCGTCCGTAAAGGTGTATAGTGGCAACGGAACGACGGGCGACCTGCTTTGGGAAAGTTCGAAAAATACTAAGACAACAGGTCCTGGCGAGATTCTGCGCTCAAAGGCTGCCGACGGCGCACTGACTGTGGTATTCAATGCCGGACAGTCCTCCAACTACTCTTACGATGGCTTCAAGGCAACCGTAAGCGAGTATCTCTCACAGCCGATGAAAGTCACCGGCACAGAGGTGACACAGAGCGGAAAGAATATTGCCGGTGTGGGTGAGACAGGTGTCGATATGCTCAACATGAACGTGGTGACCACAGGCAACAAGGACCTCAAGTCTCTTTCTGCCGTTGCGGTTGACCTGAAGAATTCCCAGAACAATGTATCGAAGGTAAGCCTTTATCATCTTGCAAAAGCCGATGACGTTATTGCAGAGGATGCAGTTCCTGTAGCAACAGCCGACGTCGACGGCTCGTCTGTGGAGTCAGTCCTTACTCTTGCAGAGCCACAGACTCTTGTTGAGGGCAACAACTATTTCCGCATTCGTTATGACATCTCTGACGAAGCCAAATCTGAAACCACTGTTGACGCTGCCGTAAAGACCGTCACAGTAGGCGGCGAGGTCTTGGCTGTGGAGAACGGCGACCCAGAGGGAGTTGTTACTGTAAAGAATATCTTGAACATGCAGCCGGGCGACAACGGCGAGAAAATCATTGCCGAGGGCTCTCCGCTGATGTTCTATGATGACGGCGGCGTGGACGGCAACTACTCGAAGAACTTCAGCGGTACCGTGACCTTCGCACCGAAGACACCGGGACAGAGCGTGAAGCTTACATTCAAGGAGTGGGCAGTAACAGCTCAGGACAAGTTCTATATATATAATGGTGGCGAGGTGAAGGACAAGGCCGATGCCACATACAGCATGCATGACAAGCCGACCTACTTCCTCTCTGATGCTGCGGACGGCAAGGTGACTGTTAAGTTCGTGACAAAATACTCAAAGGCAGGATTCGCCATCGAGGTTACGGCATACGAGAAGCAACCTATTCGCATAGCATCAGTGGAGGCAACGTCCGTCGCACAGGAGAAGGCGATGAAGGGTGGCGAAGCCAAGCTGATGAAGATTGCAGTGGTTGCCGACGGCGACCTCAACTCGCTCGACATACAGAAATTCAACATCGGCGCGTTCGACGCTGACATTATCAGTTCGGTTAATGTTTATTCTACTGGCACAAGCGATGCGTTCGCTCCTGTAAACCTCTATGGTCAGGCAAAGGCAGGACAGACAGAAATCAATGGTTCATACAAGGTAACACTGCCAGGCACATATTACTTCTGGTTGGCTGCCGATGTGGCTTCTACCGCTGCAGAGAATGCCGTGGCAACGGCTTCGCTCGCTTCGGTAACGGGCAACGGCACTGTTACATCATTGACAGAGCCTGTTTCGGCAAGCACTACAGTGGCTGCCGGCAAGAGCGGCACATTTACAGTGGGCGCTGGTGCTGACTTCGGCACAATTCAGGCTGCTGTGAACTCGCTGAAGGACGGTATCGACGGACCGGTGGTGATAAACATCAAGCGTGGTATCTACAACGAGAATGTCAGCGTGCCGGAGATTCCGGGCGCATCCGAGACGAACACAGTGACGATGCAGAGCGAGAGCGGCGACTGGCACGACGTGAAGATATACTACGACTATTACAACGAGCCGACCTACAGCGACAACAAGATGTCTGCCGAATTCGGTACGTTTACCATTGACGGAGCCGACTGGTTCACGCTGCGCGGCGTGGAGATAACAACCACCGACCTTAAGTTCCCTGGTGTTATCCATATCAAGAACCAGAGCCGTCATGTGACTATCGACGGATGCTATGTACATACCGACATGTCGGTGGATTATCAGCAGGATATCAACCTTATATATACTTACGCCAAGAATGAGGCGTACAAGAACAACGACTATCTGACCGTCAAGAACTGTCTGCTCGAAGGCGGATACATCGGTGTGTGTATGGGGGGAACAGGACATGTTGTACTGCCTAAGGAAGTAGGCGGCATCATCGAGAACAACATCATCCGCAACCAGGGCACCAAGGCCATCTACTGCATGGACGAGTTGGGAGCCAAGATCCGCGGCAACCGCATCGAGAACGACCAGACGACCAAGGAATTCTATGGCTTCGACGGACAGCTGCGCGATGAATACAGCGAAAGCTTTGAGATTGTGGGCAACAAGTTCAACTTCAATCTATCTTCTTCTTGCGATCCTATCTCCATGCGTGAGATGAAGGGTACGGCAGAAGCTCCGGTTATCGTGGCAAACAACGAAATCGTTGTGTGCAGTGACAATAGCGGAAGCTTCGGTATCAAGCTGGGCTCCGCTTCGCAGAACGTGAACATCGTTTACAACACGGTGAACATGAACGGCAATGCCAAGTCGGCAGCAATGTACGTGAATGCCAAGAATCTTGAGAACGTGAATATTCTCAACAATATCTTCATGAACCGTGCCGGCGGATACGCTTACTGCTATAATAAGGCCGAATACGTGGCTCTGCCCAAGTACGCCCACAACGTGGCATACACTACAGGTTCTGTATTTGCCTACGACAAGACCGACATCGCATCTTACGACGACTGGAAGGCTATCTCGAAAGAGACCGACGGACAGAATGTGGCTGTTGAGTTCTTCGACAATGAGGACATCCTGCAGCCTAAGGCAGAGGGCAACCTGCGCACGGCACAGCCGCTCGCATACGTCACTACCGACATCACCGGCACGGAGCGCAACGCCACCACGCCTACCATCGGTGCATACGAATTCGACGCCTGCACGGAGGCTGCTGTAATGGCAGAGGGCTACCCTGCAATAAGCAACATCCAGGATACTTCGGCCGACGTGAAGGTGCTCTTCAATCAGGCAGGTTATGCCCAGTTCTTGGTGAAGGAGGCTGCCGAGGCAGCTCCTACGGCAGAAGACGTGACATCGTCGGAGACTCTTCTGTCAGTTCGTAAGAACGAGGTGGGAACAGTTACCATTGATGGTCTGGAGAAGGACAAGGAGTATATCGTATATGCAGTCCTCACCAACTTCAACACTAAGTTGAGTCAGGTTTATGCCTCAAGCAAGTTTGTTGCCGGTGGCGAGGTAATCAAGGAGATTCCTAACACCGATGTTGTGGCAGAGGCTACTGCAAGCGTTGCAGCAGGCGAGAAGGCACAGTTGAAGGCTACAGTTTCTAAGGGAACAGCTCCATTCAGCCTCTCTTGGACTAATGGTAAGCACGAAGAGATTGCTACAGCATCTCTCGAAGATTTTGGCACTACAATATCTGAATACGCTCCTACGGAGTGTGACCTATACTACGTGACCGTTACCGACGCCAACGGCAAGCAGGCTTCTGACACTTGCCGCGTGGCTGTGACAGGCGAGGCTGTGACGGCTACTTTCGAGAATCTCTATCTCGACAACGAGAGCTTCTGGGCTGGTCCTGATACGAAGGGTACTGTCATGGAGGGTGCATACGGAGACGAAATGGTAGGCTCGTTCGTGAGCGGATCATATCAGTTCAGCAACAGCTACAACACGTCGTACGGTTCGTGGTCGGGCTTCGCTTACTCAAACAGAACTGCTACAGACTTCAACACCATTACCCCTGACCAGTACAACAGTGTAGTGGGCCATGGTTATGACAATTCGGAGAACTTTGCTGTGGCATTCAATGGTGGCGAAATCAAGGTGCTCAATGCTCCATTGACGGGCGACAGCATCCGTGGTTGCTATATCACCAACAGTGCTTGGACTGCCAATACAATCCTCAATGCCAAGGAGAGCGACTATGGTCATAAGTTTGCTAAGGGCGACTGGATGAAGATTACATTCACCGGATACCATGCCGACGGAACAGAGACAAAGGTGGACTACTATCTTGCTGACTACCGCTCAGCCAAGGAAGCCGACCACTACTGTCTCGACTCATGGCAGTGGGTTGACCTGAGGTCGCTGGGCGAGGTGACGAGCATCAAGTTCTCTCTCTCCGGAAGCGACAGCGGACAGTATGGACTGAACACTCCGGCTTACTTCTGTCTTGACAACTTCAACGGCAACCGCGTTGTAAGCGAGGCCGCCATGCAGGCTGCCGGAGGCGAGATAGACCTGAGCAAGTTCTTCACCTTTGATGATGCAGAGGCAACCGTTTCTTATGCCTTTGCAGATGCACTCGGCGAGGAGCTCAAGCAGAACGTTACCCTCTCATCCGACGGCAGACTGACTGTAAAGGATGGCTTCTACAAGAAGTTTGACGTGACGGTGAGCGCTACGCAGAAGGGTAAGACTCAGTTCTTGAAGATTCCGTTCGACATCGTCAACGGTATCAACAAGCTCTACGGCGAGGACGATGCCAACGTTTCTGCACGCTACAACATCAGCGGACAGAAGCTGAACAACCGTCAGCGCGGCATCAACATCATCCGCACCAAGGAAGGCAAGACCGTAAAGGTAGGCGTGAGGTGAAAATCCACATTTTGATGGTTATAAATAATCGATAGAGAAAGCCCCGGAACCTTGTTAATAGGTTTCGGGGCTTTCTTCTGACCACGCATCGTCAGCCAATAATGTCTCGTCGTATAGTGAAGCGGCGGTATACCGGTTTTTGACCTATGTGATATTACAGGAAGTTTACTCGTCAACTTGTCAACTCGTGATAATATATATTATCCGAATACAGCCACAAGAGAGCCAGCGTTTAATTTGCTCGTTCGTTCATAAAGGTAGTATACTGACAGTACTTGCATTGGATTACTCCAGTACTCCTATAAGATTACTCCAGTACTCCTTGTTGGATTACTCCAGTACTTGCATTGGATTACTCCAGTACTTCTATAGGATTACTCCAGTACTTCTATCCGAATCCATAAAAGTACTGACGTTAAATTACCCAAATAGTTACATAAACTCCCTCTTGAACCATGTTTCGAAAACACGGTCGGCGAGGAACACTCCTTCCTTGGTCAAGGTGATGATTTCCTTTTCGATAAGAGCTTTCTTGATCCGCTCCACATTCGATTTCGTTCCGATTGGATAAATATCGTCAACTTTCTTTGACGAGAAGCCATTGTGGATGCCGCTGCAAAGCAGACGGATGAAGTTGAGCTGGTAGGTTGTGAGTGATTCCGTCTGCTGCACAAACAAGCTGTTGCATTGTTCCAGCAGAGCATCTACGCCCCGATGAAAGGTTTCTTCTGTTACCTCCGTATCCGTCTCTGCCATCACATTCCACGCCAGCTGCTGTACGTAGGATGAATAGTTTCCGACGCACTCGCATATCCTGGAAGCGTATGTTTCGGAGATTCGTTTTCCGTATTTCTCAAAGCGGGAGCAGATGAATGGCACCCAATACTCCGTGGGGATACAGTCAAGGTATATCATCTCGCCGAACATATAGAATGGCATCCGCTTGCTTTGGAAGATATTCATCATCAGGTGTTTCTTGCTGCCGAACAGACAATAGGACACATTCTGCTGATGCTGCCATACACCGCGCATACGCTTCTGCACTTCTATACTGCCTGGAAATTCGCCTACCTGCTGGAACTCATCGATACATACCACTATCCTGATGCCTTTTTCGCGTGCAATGAGTTCCGGAAGATTGAGTATCTCTTCGGGAGTATAGTCCTTCGGCGTTATTCCAAGCGATAATGAGAACTCCGAGTTTGGCTCAGGGCTGAAGGAGAACTTGGGCGAAAGGCGAACAAGGAATCGCTTTATGTCTTCCATTATCTGCTCCGCCCTGTTGCCCGTGGATTTCAGTATTGCCGAAGCAAAGCGGTTGTAGAAGTCATACTCGCTGCGACAGTCGTATATATCCATATACACTGTTTTCACCTGCGGAATGTCCATTTCCGACATTACCTTCTTTACCAGTGAGGTCTTTCCCATTCGCCTTGGCGAGATGAGGATGACGTTAATGCCGTTTTCAAAATCAAGCTTTATGCGCTTGGTTTCCTTTATGCGGTCGGTGAAGTTATTGCCCTCTACCGACATTCCGTAAACAAATGCCTTTTCCATATCCCAAATGCTTATATTGACATAATATTTTGCAAATATAAACAAAAATATCGAGGTTCACAAGTTAGTGGACCACTAACTTGTGAACCTCGTATAAGTATCTGGCAATGAACGTTATTTGTCGCCGCGCTTGAATTTACTGTTCTTCGGCAATCTTTTAGCAGGCCCTCCCTCAATAACGGCTCCAACGAAACAGGGGTAGTTCTTATAGTCTGGAATTACCTTAGGCAACAAGGAGGCTCCTATTCCTTGGTCTTGGAATTTTTTATCAAATCCTATTATCTGGCGCAGATACAAGTTGAAGGCAAGCTTTTTCTCGTTCTGACAATTCTCTGCGTCGGAATATGATACGAAGAAGCCGAACTTGACAGGAGATGTCTCTTCGGAGAAATTGTGTGTCTCGCCATTATTATAATATCCACTTTCCTTTGTCGCGAAAGAGAATTCGGGCCGCAAGCAATAAATATCATTTATATAACCATGAATGCCAAAACCGTCGCAATAAGTTTCAATATTAGGAAACATCAGCTGCACGTCCAGTTCCTTGACCGACATTGGCGGTACGGATATTACGCGCTGGGAATAAGTGGTGTTGACAGTGGCGGACGTGCTGCTGCCTCCCACGCCTATTCCACTGGCCAACGTGCCGAGTGCTCCTCCTACGCCGACCGCTCCGGCAACGGCACCGAGATTAACTCCCATACCGGAAGACGAAGAATTGCTTGTAGACGTGGATGAAGGCACATAATATGCCGTGGCAACACCTTTACGCATGATGAACGTATTGCCAAGATCCAGATACAAGGTCTTGCCCGACTTGTTCTTCACCCTTAACTTTATTCCTGGATTATCATAGAACTCTGTGCCAAAATCTCTAAACGGTACATCACTTCTGGCAGCTCCATTCGAGACTCCTTCTTTTATGCCTTTCTTCAACTTGTAGAAATTCAAAGAACCCGTAATACACTCTATCTCGACGTCGTCATTGATTATCTGCGAGTCCTTGCCATATCCCAAGAGGCAAAGCAGACGCTTACACCTATCGTCTGTATCATCGCCCAGATACTTCGGGTTATAGTCGTTCACTCTTCTTATTGCCTCCTCGTTCAGGCGTTGTGCCTCGGCAGAAACTGATGTAGCAACAGGGGCAGCTGCCTGTGTCTGTGGGCTTTGGGCTGTCTGGCTGTTATTGACAACATTATTGCCGTTGCCTAAGTCATACTTCGTGCCGTCCTTCCGCTTTATCATATACACGTCGGTCTTGTTGATGCGCAGAATCGCAGCATCAGCCTTGTCTTCTGATTTATAGAATACGGCATTGGTACCGACTTCCACCTCATACACATTCTTCACATCACCGTCCTTGGTAATCAATACATCTTGTGCGGATGCGCTTACTCCTGCCATCAGGGAGCAGGCAAAAAATATTAGCTTCTTCATGACTGCTTGATTTTCAAGATACATATAATTGCAATTATTCTTATTTGTCGCCACGCTTGAATACATCATTCTTTGGAAGACGTTTGCTCATGCCTTCTACCACCTGACCGACAAACGCTGTGCACTTTTTAAAATCAGGAATAACATTTGGAAGTTTGGAACAGACATATGCAAAATAACCACCGGATTTAGCGAAGCCTACAATACGGCGCAAATGCAAGTTAAACGACAGGCTTTTCTCATTTTGGCATGTCTCCGTGTCCGAATAGGAAACGAAAAAAGCAAACTTGATTGGAGATGTACCTTCTGAGAAATCATGAGTCTCACCATTCATATAGTCTCCATCAGCCTTCGTGGCAAAAGAAAATGCAGGAACCCAATTGTTAGGTCTCGAAGAATCAATATACAAGCCGTCGCAAGCTTTATACTTATATGGATCCGGAAACAGAAGTTGGTTATCAAGCTCCTTGACAGACATTGGCGGGACGGCAACGACACGCTGGGAATAAGTTGTACTAACGGAACCAGACGTATTTCCACCACCTACATTTACTCCACCGGCAAGTGTTCCTAATGCTCCACCGACTCCAATAGCACCGGCTACGGCTCCAAGGTTAACACTTGCTCCGGAGGAACTTGAGCTACTCGTTGATGTTGAAGTAGGAATATAATATGCTGTTGCTACACCGTTTCGCATTATGAAGGAATTTCCTAAATCGACATAAAGTGTCCTGTTTGTCTTGTTTTTAAGGCATAGCCTAAAAACAGGGTTAGAATAATAGAAACTGAAGTCAGTGACAGAAGACCCGCTATTATCAACACCATTATTCAGTGCGCCAACCAAGCTATTACGTGTAGCAGTAGTTAAAGAACCTGAGCCAATAATACATTCAATTTCCAAGTCATCATTAACCAACTGTGAACCGTTGCCGTAGCCCATGATACAAAACACACGGTCGCAGTCTTTCTTCGTGTCCGTGCCGACATACTCCGGATTAAAGTCATTAGCCTGGCTGATTATCTCATCATTCCTCTTCTTGGACTCTGCAGAAATCGATGCCGTCTGCGAAGACGGTGCCTGCGCAGGAGAAGAAGTTGAAGAGGTTGTATTACTTGGCTGGACTCCGTTGCCTAAGTCATACTTCGTGCCGTCCTTCCGCTTTATCATTATCACATCAGCTTTCTTGATGCGCAATGTTGGGGCATCAGCCTTGTCTGCCTCTTTATAAAACACTGTGGAAGGACCGACTTCAACATCGTATACCTTCTTCACATCACCCTCTTGGGTAATCAATACGTCTTGTGCGGATGCGCTTACTCCTGCCATCAAAGAGCAGGCAATAATTATTAGTTTCTTCATGTTTGTTTACTTTTGTACCACACAAAAGTAACAATTTATCTTTAATCAGCAAAACGCAAAAGCCGCAAAAACGGCTCAAACGGTCGATTTCGCGGTTTATGTTGCTGAAAATAAGGTTTATGTTGCTGAAAAAAATGATGATTTTACCGAGCTTCATATCTAAATATGTTTATAATTCGGAAATTTTATATACATTTGCATAATAACTAAAAAATATAGATAAGCTATGGCAAATTCCGACATCAGAAAATTCCCTGTAGGCATACAGTCGTTCACGGAGATAAGAGAACAAGGCTACTTGTATGTTGACAAGACGGACATCGTGTGGAATCTTGTCAAAAACGGAAAGAAATACAACTATCTGAGCCGTCCGCGACGCTTCGGAAAGTCGGTGCTCGTAGACACTCTGCAGGCTTATCTTGAAGGCAGACGCCAATTGTTTGAAGGTTTGCGCATAATGCAGATGGAGAGAGAATGGACAAGTCACCCCGTTGTAAGACTTGACATGAGCAGTGCAGGGGCTGAGCCTGAAAGCATCCGGGCATATCTTGATGATGCTTTCCATCAGTATGAAAAGAAATATAATGTGGAGGTGCGTCAGCTTACGTCACTTGCCGTAAGACTGAAGAATATCATTGCTACAGCATACGAAAATACAGGACAGAGGGTGGCTGTGCTTGTTGACGAATATGATTCGCCATTGCAGCATTCATGGCACAGCCCGCATCATGAAGCATGCACAAACATTTACAGAGAGGTGTTTGCCGTGCTTAAAATGATGGATGCGCAACTGTATTTTGTATTCATCACAGGAATAACGAAATTCACTCAGATCTCCCTTTTCTCTGTTCTCAACAATCTGAGTAATATCAGCTTTGATCAGCAGTATGCGACAATATGCGGTATAACGGACAAAGAGATAAAGGAAAATTTCATGCCGGAGATTGAACTAATGGCGGAAACAGGCAATTGGACAATTGACGAGACCATGGATAAGTTAAAGGGTTATTACGACGGTTACCACTTCTGCGCAGAGAACATGGTGGATATATACAATCCATTCAGCCTGATTAATGCTCTGTGCGACAGACGGCTGCGAAACTATTGGGCGGCATCTGGAGCGACATCGCTGATAAGCAAGTTCGTTGATGACTTTGAAATAAGGCTTGCCGATTTTGAGAAATGCGAGATAATGCGGAATACACTTGAGACATCGGATGTTACAGGAGGAGGACCAGAGTTGTTTCTTTATCAGTCGGGGTATCTTACTATAAAATCATGCGACGAGTTCGGATATATTCTCGGAATACCGAACACGGAAGTAAGGCAGGCGCTTAATGAGATGGTGCTTCCGGCACTGACAATGCGCAAGGAAGGTGATTAGCGGTCCGTTAACTTATGAGCCTCGTATATGTATCTGGCCATACGGTCATCATTTCCTTATCTCAATCCTGAACGTCGTGCCTACACCCACTTCGCTGCGCTTCACGAAGATTCTGCCTTTGTGATATTCTTCCACAATGCGCTTGGCAAGTGACAAGCCAAGTCCCCAACCGCGCTTCTTGGTGGTGAAGCCGGGCTTGAACACGTTTCCTATGTCTTTCTTCTTGATTCCCTTGCCGTCGTCGGTCAGTTCGATGATGGCCTTTTCGGGCGAATCCTGCACGTCGATGGTGATATGGCCTTCGCCCTCCATGGCATCCACGGCGTTCTTGCAGAGGTTCTCTATCACCCATTCGAAGAGCGAGGCGTTGAGGTTCACCACGATGTCGTTCTGCGGGAACTTCTTCGTTATCAACACCTTCGCCGAAGTGCGGCGGTCCATGTAGTCAATCACGTGGTCCACCACGTCGTTGAGGCTCGACGGCACAGGTTCCGGCAATGAACCTATCTTTGAAAAACGGTCGGCAATAAGTTGCAGACGCTTCACGTCCTTGTCCATCTCCGGTATAAGGTCATCATCCGGATAATTCTCTTTCAAAATCTCCGTCCATGCCATAAGACTCGAAATCGGCGTGCCGAGCTGATGAGCCGTCTCCTTAGACAAACCGACCCACACCTTGTTCTGCTCTGCACGCTTCGAAGTGAGCAGGGCGAATATTGCCACAACCACGAATATCAACACCACTCCGAGTTGCACATAGGGGTAATATGCCAGACGCTTGAGAATCGTGGAGTCGTCGTAGCATACGTCGATGTAAGCCTTACGGTCGTTGTCGTCAAGCGATATGCGGATGAACCTGCCGGCATCATACAGCTTGTTGCCCAGCTTCCTTACGTATTCTATGCTGTCCTTCTCCGCCATGCCCTTTAGTCCGAGGTTGCGGCATACCTGCGGCATGCCCTTGGAGTCGAGCACCACCACGGGGATGGTATGGTTCTCGTTCATCACCTTCAACACGAGTCCGAGGTCGGTGGTCTCGTCTGCCGTGTTGAACGAGCGCATTGCCTCCGCCCATACCTCCATCTTTCCGCGTTCCTCCTTGGCGAGGTCCTTCACGAAGATGTTTGATATGACGAGCGACGTTACGGCGATTGCCACCGCCGCAAGCACGAGCACTATCTTTACCTGTCTTATTCTGTCAGTCCACTGCATAATCCTTTGTCCGTATTTAGCTTGATGCAGACATTCTGCTGCCTGTCATAATACTAACGCAAAGTCTTCCGAAATATTGTTTCATGCCTCGATATCCGTGTATGAAAGAGACGGACAGACGAAAATCAATGTGACAGGACAACCCTCGTCGGTCCTGTAAGTCTATACGCTTTCTGCAGTTCTCTTTCTGCTTTTTGATGGTCTTTTACAAACAAAAAAGGTTCCCTCTTCGCTGTTGGAAGAGGGAACCCCTGTTTATCGTAATATCAAGTATTACTCAGATGTGTGTGCGGATTACTGCTCAACGATCTGAACAGTAGCACGACGGTTGAAGTCAAGTGGTGAGAGGTTGTCAACAGTAGACTTGGTGTCTACGCCACCGTTGAAGGCAGTCTTGATGTTCTCCTCCTTAACGCCCATGTTGATGAGCTCATTCTTGACTCTGTTGGCACGGTTCTCAGAGAGCTTCTGGTTGCCGGCCTTTGTACCTGTAGCGCTGTCTGCGTATCCTGTAACAACGATCTTGCTGTTGTTAGCCTTAGCGTAGTTAGCAAGTGCATGTACGTTTACGAGGTCCTTCAGGTTTGCTACGTTTGTCTTGCCGCAGTTGAAGAATACAGAGACTGGAGTTGTGATGAATTCCTTCATTGACTCTGTGATAGGAGCTGGAGCTGGCTTATTGTTAGCCTCTTTCAGCAGCTTCTGCAGACGGTCGTTCTCTGCCTTAGAGTCAGAGAGCTGTGCGTTGAGGGCATCAATCTGTGACTGTGAGAGAGCCTTGATAGCGTCAACATCCGGCACCTTAGACCATCCGGTCTTGCCCAGGTTTACAGTTACGCCAACCTCTGCATAGAGCAGGTTGTCGTGAGAATCCCAGAAACGCTCGCCGTTGTCGATGTTGCCATTGCTGAAGAAGTCGTTCTCGAAACGGTTCCAACCCAACTCGAGGTTGATTGATGCGCGCTTGCAAACGCGGAACTGGTTGAGGATACCTACGCTGTAGCCCATGCTGTAGCTGTTGGTCTTCATGTTGCGTGCCACACCTGCTCCGAGGAATGGGATGAAGCTGTAAACGCACTCAGGGTTATATCCGCAGAGCATGTTGCTCACGTTGAAGAGAGCCTGCTCCTGTACATTCCAGTACTTGAAGCTCTCGTCCATTGCCTTGCCCCAGATGCCGGAAACCTTTGTGCGGAGTCCCATACCTGGTGTGAACCACTTACCGATGGCTACTGATGCCTGTGGGTTTGAGCGGAAGCTCTTGAACGGACTTCTTGAGAGGTCCATTCCGTGCTCAGCAGATGCGTATACGGCAGACCACTGTACGCCGCCCTGTACGAACCAATTGCTCCAGAATGAGTTTGTAGCTACGCTGTACTTCTCGGTAGCTTCTGTTTCCTGTGCCATTGAGGTCAAGGAAACGCTGGCAACAGCCAGCATCATTAATAACTTTTTCATAACCTTTATTTAAAAATAAAATCTAATTCTTATGTGTAGTCTCCTGTCGGGGACACGCTCTTATATTGCGATATTCGTTACAAAGTTAATGATTATTTTTATTTCTGCACTCTTTTTACGTGTTTTTTTTACATGAGGTCTCTTAATTGTCATAAATCATCTTCTTCTTCCCCATATTATCGTCTGTATTGCGCCCCTCATGGCCATATAGAGGGTGAAGGCGAGCCAGAGTCCGTGGTTGCCCATGCTGCTGCGCGCCACGAAGTAGACGCCGAAGAACGCTATGGTGGCGCCGAACATGGAGCGGAGCATTCCGCCGGTCATGGTACAGCCGATGAACACGCCGTCCCAAACGAATGCCGCCACGCCTGCCATGGGCATCAGCACCGCCCAGAACATGTATTCATGGGAGGCAAGGATAACGCTCCTGTCGCTGGTGAGCAGCGAGATGAAGGCTTCGCCGCCGAGGGCGTAGGCCAGGGTGAAGCCTGTTGTCATGCCTGCACCCCAACGGAACAGCGCACTGACGGTTTCGCGGAGCGCCCTGTGGTTGCCTGCACCGTAGCGCCTGCCGCTTATGGCTTCGCCGGCATAGGCGAAGCCGTCCATGATATACGAGAACATCATATAGAACTGCATGAGCAGGGCGTTGACGGCGAGCACCGTTTCGCCTTGGCGCGAACCGGCAGAGGTGAAGAAGAGCATTACGCTGATGAGGCAGAGCGTGCGCAGGAATATGTCGCGGTTCACGCTGAAGAATTTATCCATTGCCTTGCGCCCGAATAGTCCGCTGCGGCTGAAGTGGCGGCAGAGACGGGAATAGGTCGTTGCCCAGGCGATGACGGCCATCAGCAGTCCGGCGTATTGCGCCACAAGGGTGCCGAGGGCGACGCCTTCCACCTTCATTCCCATAAGATATACGAAGGCGAGGCTTGCGGCGATGTTCACCACGTTCTGCGTTATGGCGATAATCATGGGCAGGCGCGAGTTCTGCATCCCGATGAACCATCCCGTGAAACTGTATAGCCCGAGCATGGCGGGTGCGCCCCATATCAGTATGGCGATGTAAGTTTCGGCGTAGCGCCTTACGTCGGCTGTGGGCGACATGATGTCGAGGGCAATCTGGCGTATGGGCATCTGCAGGACGATGAGCGCCGCTGCCACTGCCGCCGCCACTGCGAGGGAGCGCACGAGAATCCGCGCCACCTCGTTGAGGTTGCGCTGCCCGTATGCCTGTGATGTCATGCCTCCCGTGCCCATTCTGAGGAATGAGAAGAGCCAGTACATCACGTTGAACACCATTCCGCCCACGGCGATGGCTCCGATATATGCCGCCGAGCCGAGGTGGCCGACGATGGCCACGTCTACGAGTCCGAGCAGTGGCACGGTGATGTTGCTCACTATCGCCGGCAGGGCGATATTCAGTATGCGTCTGTTTATGTCTTTCATCTATTCGGCTTTTCAAGACGAAGGGGCGTGAAGCCGGTTGTCTTCACGCCCCTTTATGTCAGTATGTTGTTTCTCGGATGTCTTTAACCCTTGTTGGCACGCTTGCGCTCCAGATGGTCGAGCACTATCTTGCGCATACGCATGCTCTTCGGTGTCACTTCCACGAGTTCGTCTTCCTTGATGTACTCAAGTGCCTCCTCGAGCGAGAGCACAGTGCGCGGCACGATGCGTGCCTTGTCGTCGGAACCGCTGGCACGTGTGTTGGTCAGCTGCTTTGCCTTGGTCACGTTCACCACGAGGTCGTTGTCGTGTACGTGTTCGCCTACCACCTCGCCGGCATATACCTCTTCGCCCGGATCGATGAAGAAGCTTCCGCGGTCTTGCAGCTTGTCGATAGAATAGGCATAGGCTGTGCCCGTTTCCATGGCTATCATGCTTCCGTTCACGCGGCGTGTTATCTCGCCCTTGAACGGCTGGTATTCCTTGTAGCGGTGTGCCATGATGGCTTCGCCCTGTGATGCGGTGAGCACGTTGGTGCGCAGTCCGATGATACCACGCGACGGGATGTCGAACTCGATGTCAACACGGTCGCCCAGGTTCTGCATCGAAGTCATCTCGCCCTTGCGGCGTGTCACCATGTCTATCATCTTGCTGGAGAACTCCTCCGGCACATTGATGGTCAGCTCCTCGATAGGCTCACACTTCACTCCGTCAATCTCCTTGTAGATTACCTGTGGCTGGCCTACCTGCAGCTCGTAGCCCTCGCGGCGCATGGTCTCGATGAGCACCGAGAGATGGAGCACTCCGCGGCCGCTCACAATCCACTTGTCGGTGGAATCCTCAAACGGGGTGACGCGCAGCGCCAGGTTCTTCTCCAGCTCCTTCTTGAGTCGGTCGCTGATGTGGCGGCTGGTGACAAACTTGCCCTCGCGTCCGAAGAACGGCGAGTCGTTGATTGTGAAAAGCATGCTCATCGTAGGCTCGTCGATGGCGATAGGCGGCAGTGGTTCCGGATTCTCGAAGTCGCAGATGGTATCGCCGATTTCGAAATTCTCCAGTCCGATAACGGCGCAGATGTCTCCGCTCTTCACTTCTTCCGCCTTGCTGTGGCCCATTCCCTCGAATGTGTCGAGTTCCTTTATCTTGGTCTTCTCCATCGTTCCGTCGCGATGGGCGATGGTCACGTTCATTCCGTCCTTCAAGGTTCCGCGGTGTACGCGGCCCACGGCGATACGTCCCGTATAGTTTGAGTAGTCCAAACTGGTGATGAGCATCTGCGGTGTTCCCTCGAGCACTTTCGGTGCAGGAATCACCTCCACGATCTTGTCGAGCAGATAGTCGATGTTGTCTGTAGGTTTGTTGAAGTCCTCGCTCATCCAGCCGTTCTTGGCGCTTCCGTAGACTACAGGGAAGTCGAGCTGGTCCTCTGTGGCGTTGAGTGAGAACATGAGGTCGAACACCATTTCATATACTTCCTCCGGACGGCAGTTAGGCTTGTCCACCTTGTTTACCACCACGATTGGCTTCAGTCCGATCTGCAGTGCCTTCTGCAACACGAAGCGCGTCTGCGGCATCGGTCCCTCAAAGGCATCCACGAGCAGCAGACATCCGTCTGCCATATTGAGCACACGCTCCACCTCACCGCCGAAATCGGAGTGTCCCGGGGTGTCTATGATATTGATTTTTGTTCCTTTCCAGTTAATCGAAACGTTCTTTGAGAGGATGGTGATGCCTCGTTCACGTTCCAAGTCATTGTTATCCAACACCTGACCGCTCAAGTCCTTTCCGTCACGGAATAGGTTTCCGGCCATCATCATCTTGTCCACCAGTGTGGTCTTACCATGGTCTACGTGGGCAATAATCGCAATGTTTCTAATATCTTGCATAATTTACCTTGAAAAAATATGGGTGCAAAGTTAGTGTTTTTTATTTACATAACAAGTGCACTCGGCTATTTATTTGCTTTTTAGTGACGCTGAAGAAAATAACCTGGCAGGATTTGATGGAATTTTGTTTTCATTTAACGAAAGGGGCTTCTTCTTTTTTCCTGCTCTTGTTGCCTGTCAAAAACCAACATTGCCGAAGAGCTTTTCGAGATTCTTCGCCTTTGTCTTGTCCATTATCAGAAAAAGGTCAATCAACCACCAGATGCCGCATCCGCCACATGTGAGGAGCTTCAATATCCCGAGCCCCACGTCGCCTATGTATATGCGGTCCACGCCGTATCCCCCGACGAGTATCGAGAGGACAAGTGCAATCGTAGGGTCCTTCATCTGGGTAAATGACAGATTGGCAAGATTATAGTCCATCTTCATCAACCTGTCTCTGACTATCTGTAGAGATGTGGCCGGCAGTTTGCTGCCGTAAATCATCAATAACTGGTCTACCTGGTTTGCTTCCATATTCTATTTGTATTTAATTCCGTTTGTATTTTCTTTTTTTCATGCAACCGCGGGCTTCATATCCCCAATATGTTTCTTGCCACGAGCCAGATGAAGAACGTGACGATATAGAACCATACCGCATAGCGGTTTTCTATTACGCCGGCCAACTTTTCCCTCGCCGTCCCGCGCGGCATCATCCTCTCCACGGCAAACAGCAGGGCGTAAGGCAGGGCGTATGCAAGATAATAGTTGTAGCCGAATGCCTCTGACACGTGTCCGTGGAACAGGGCATGAAGAAAGCGCTGTATGCCGCATGCCGGACAGCTGAGTTCGGTAAGCAGTTTGAATGGACACTTGGGCACCCACCATGCCGACGAGGGGTTCACGAAGTAGAGCGCCGCGAGGACAATGAGCGCCACAAGCACTGTGATATATTTTCTTGTCAATGAATGTCGTTTCTATATGATTGCTTTATCATGAATACAATGCCGTTACCAGACAGAATACGTAGATCATAAAGTATATCAGGCAGATTGCGGCACCTGCTATGATTCCATACATGCTCCATTTCTTTGCCTCTTCCGCCGCCAACAGCGCTGCCTCATAATTGCCCATAATATATAGGGAATTCACGGAGCTTGCCTTGACGATACCCACTATGCCGAACGGCAGACAGCAACATAGTGTAGTGAATATGGCCAGAGCGAGATGGGTGTCCGGCTTTGGGGGCATCTGCTTGTTTCCGCCCATATTGTTTGTAGCGTAATTGTTCTGCTGTTCGTTCATTTGGGTAGTCTGATAGTCCTGTTCCATAGTCGTTCCTGATTTAAAATGAACACATTATATAATATAGACTACAAAATTACGTATTTATCGGCAGAACTAAAACTTTTTGCCAATGTTTTTCTTCCCAAACGCAAAAGAAAGAAATGATAGTCAGGTATTTTGGGAATGGAAGTCCGGGGAAAAAGAAAAGAGCGGCCAGGTGTTTTGCTTCCTGGTCACTCTTTATAATAAGAATAATGCTATTGCGTATGGATACGTTCGTGTCATTTGTCCCAATTGTCGGTGCGGAATGAGCTTACGGGGAGACCGTCGCAGAAGAGGTCGCCATCCGCCCAGTCCTTGAAGGCATAGCGCACGGCAACTGGTTTCTTCACTTCATCGCATTTCACATACAGCTTGGAACGCTCTATCCATGCCTTTGCGGGATGGAACACGCGGTCTTCTCCGGCAACTTCAAAGAGGTCGCTCTTCAGACCGTCCTTGCCATAGACCCACATTCCGGCACGCTCGAATGTTATGACTGCCGTATCTCCCTTGAACTCCACATCCTTGTATCGCGCCGTTTCCGACGTTATGCCCTTGATTCCGTATGTCTTGTCAAGGGCAAGCAGGGCGAGACGCATACCGGCAAGCTGCTTCTTGCGCGGATGGATTCCATATTCCAGTCCGGCATCCATCAGACATGCCATGCCTACGTTCTTGTTCATCTTCTCAGCCTTTGCCTGCTGCTCGCGCAGGAAAGCACTGTTGTATTGTCCCCATCCGATGATATTATAGTCGTATGGTGCTATCTGACAATAGTAGAAAGGGAAATCCCCCTCTTTCCATTCCTCGCGCCATCCTTTTATCATACGGGAGAAGAGGTCGGCGTAATATCCAGAGCGGCTCACGTTTTCCTCTCCCTGATACCATATCACGCCTCTCATCGATATCCCGACGAGAGGGTGCAGCATGCCGTTATACAATACCGTGGCTGTCCTGTTCTTCGACTTTATCGTCTCCTGGGATGCAGGCAGTTCTATCTGTGGGAAAGCCTTGAGCCAGTCGCGGTTCATCCATGCCTCACACGAAGAACCGCCCCATGACGTGACGATAAGTCCTACGGGGACGTTGAGCATCCGTCTCAGTTCCCTTCCGAAATAATAAGCCGTAGCGCTGAAGTTGCGTACAGCTTCTGGAGAAGCCTCTTTCCATTCGCCGACGACATCGGTGGCTGGTTGGAACAGGCTCGTGCGCTTCACTGTAAAGAGTCTCATCTTATTGTCGCCGCTATGCAGAATGTCCTCCACCGCATTTTCCACGGGCTGGTTCTTGAAACCCTTCATCGGCATCTCCATATTGCTCTGTCCGGAACAAATCCACAGTTCGCCGACAAGGATATTGTCTATCACGGTCTTCTCGCCGTCATTGAAGGTGATGGAATACGGACCGCCGGCAGCCGGAGTCTGTATCTTGGCAGCCCATTTGCCGTCGTTTCCAGCCTTTACACTTACAGTCTTCTTGTTCCATGATGTAGCGATCTTCACCGTTGCATCCGCCTTTGCTTCGCCCCAGAGGTTTGCATCCGTCTGCTGCTGCATCACCATGCCTGATGCAAAGATCTTTGGCAGTACAACCTTTGCGCTTATTGTTGTGGCAGCGGCAAAGAGCGCTGTCAACAGAAATAACTTTCTCATAGTTCTATAATATGTTTTTTTAAACCGTATATCCTTTTCTCTTATCTGCTCACTCTTACGGGGCCCAGCAATCCGCCTGGCAACAGTTCCTTGCTTCCCCTGCGATATTTTCCGTTGGTCCATATCCCTTCAAACGGAGCTTTGCCTTCGTCATTGCCCTGCAGGGCATTCGCCCAGGTATTCACCACTTCAATCCGGAGAGAGTTGCGGCCTTTCTTCACGGCATCGGTGATATCCACTGTATATGGTGCGCGCCATGCCGTGCCACACTCCACGCCGTTGACATAAACCGTAGCGATATTCTCCACCCGTCCAAGGTCGAGCACCACTCTTTCATCCTTGCCCGTCTTGTCTTTGCGCTTGAATGTTGTCTCATAAGAGGCGTGTCCTGAATAATAGCGTATGGAGTTGTCTTCGGCATACGAGGTCCAGTCCTTCAGTTCATCCATGCGGATTGTCTTGCCTGTCCTTTCGAATGTCACCTTCCAGTCCCCTTCGCCCAGTTCGGTCATCTCGCCTGTAGTCTTTGGCTGATAGAGGATCGTATGGTCAATCTCCTTGTCTGCGAACACATAGAAGAGGGAGTTTCCTGACGGCAATATGATTTCCTCGTCGGCCTTCCATTCCATTATCCTGTTGTTTTCGGCATCCGCAATATAGCAGCAGGGGCGTTGGCTGCGGAATACCGGAGTGAAACGTTTCGGTTCATCACTCTGGTTTGAGATGAAATAGATGTCGGCATCCGCTGCATGGCGATGGGTGAAGTCTATACCTTCCGGCAATTCGGCATCGCGCTGTATTCCGAGGGAGGCAAGGTCTTTTTCCTGCCATACATCCTTTATTACAGGCACGCCGAGCCGTGCGATGGAATCCACCGTGTTCCAGCATTTCACTATGCGGTCGGGATTCATCTGTCTTGACTGCGGGATGACGAGTACTGAGTATTCCGCACCGCCCTTTGTCACGAGCTTTCCGTCTTCCACCCTGCACCCGTCGAGCACATCGTGGTTGAATGAGTCATAACGGTATCCATTGAGGGCATTCACCCAATCGTCTGCCTTGGTCATGTTCTTTGTGTGGGTCACTCCCACGGGACTCACCTCCGTAGGCTGCCCCACGTTTGCCTTCCTTGCAGCCTCTTCTTTCAGGGTCTTCTCCGTGAAGAGTCCGGGCAGCGTGGCCGTGAGCCTTTCGGGCATAATGGAGCGGCGCGGCATCTCGTCGCCGGTATACACGGCGATATCGGTCACGGGCTTTCCATACTGCAGCAGTGCCTGGGTCTTGGATATATACTCGTCGAATACCGGCATCTCCCTCCACCACGTGTTGTCGCGCTGGAAGAATGTTCCGATGCCGTCGAGCGTCATTCCCGGTGTCTTGTCCACATACGGGTTATGCGTGTTGACATGGAAAACGATGCTGTTGATGCCCACGCAGTAGTTGTGGTCGAGCAGTTTCTTGAGCATCGCCGGATGTTCGTCCCATGTGCCTCGTATCTCGGTGAATCCCTCTGCCTGGATGATGTTCTTGCCATAGATATGCGCTCCGCTCACGGCATCGAGCATATCGTTGAGCTTGTCGTGCGTGGGACTGTTCAGCCAGAATTCCCCCATGGGGTAATCGGCAAACTGGTAGTGGCGCAGTCCGTCGCTTACCATCGTCGGTGCCACACATTCCGTAGAGAGTTTCAGTCCGTATTCATCGGCAAGCTGTCTCACTTCCGTGAAGAACACGTCGTTCACGAGGTCGCCGATGGTCAGTCGCACGTCGCGCAATACCTTCTCCGACTGTTCCGACGAACCCACCGGAACTCCCGTATATACGAGCAGCCATGGCTTGAGGTCGTAGCCGCGACGCTTCTTGAATTCGTCCATGAAAGAGCGGCTCCAGTTCTGCGAACCTGCCTCCCAACTGTCCACGTGCAGTCTCTTCAGCACCCTCTTCGCCACCCTCTTCGCCACATCCTCCGGGGCATGGCGGTAGATGGCGGCAAACCAGTTGTCAAACTGCTTCTTCACTGCCTCCACACTGAACTTGTCACATTCCAGTCCTCTTCCTCCGCCTCCTGTGGCGTTGGTGTGTCCGGTGGATGTATGACCGATGCGCACGATGTGCCATCTGCCCTTAGGCAGGGTGAAGCTGAGTGGGGTGCCCTTTGCTGATGAGAGCATGAGACGGTCTGTCAGGTCGATGACCTTGGTCAGGTCTACACATTCCTTGTCGTCTACAGGGAATTCCTTTGATACGCGCCATACCACGCCCGACTTGCCCTCATATCCGTCTATTACAGGCTCCGAGCCGAGGTTCATGCCTCCTATCTTCAGGTTGGGTTTCCACTTTGCCGCATCCATGTCCTCACTGCCCGGGTCGCTGCCTTCTGGTGTCCAATGGAACTTGAAGTAGCGTGCCGTGGTTGCCGGAATGGCGTATGTGGCGAGGGCGTCCGTGTTCTGCCATCCCTGGCGTGCAGGGTAGATTTCCCTGACGAAGCGGTAGTCCTTGCCGTTGTCAGAGGCATACACCTTGAAGCGGTGCGCCTGATAGTTGTTGCCGCCTGTCACTATCTCCACACTGCGCAGCGTGAATGGTTCTTCATACCGCATCACGATGTCGCATGGCTTGGTGGACTTAAACGGAAATTCCACTGATGCCTTTGGTTTTCTGTTGTCGGCATAAGTGGCAGGATAAGCATATAGGGCAATATCCTCGTAGTAGTCCTTGTATATCTTTTTGGGTAGAGGTAGTTTGAAATTCTTGTTGTTGAAGTTGTATTTCCCTCCGCTCACTATGGTGTCGCTCCATACCACCTTCTGCATCGACTCCTCGGGCGTTATCCACGGACCGCCGGCGAGGGCGAACCCGTCGCTGAAGTGTATTCCCATCTCGAGATTCAGACTGTCGGCTGTATGGAATACGGTGTCCATCCTTTTCCACCATTCTTCGGACAGCTGCCGCGATGCGCCGCCCAGTCCGTCCTTGCTGTCAGTAGGGTCTTTTATCGGCATAAGATAGAAACCCTTGATTCCTGCCTCGTGCATGGCGTTGAGGTCGAGACGGATTCCTTCGTCGCTCACGTTGCCGAACATCCAGTACCAGAAGGTCCACGGCCTTGCCTGCCCCGACGGATTGGCGAATTGTTCATACCACGTCGGCGAGGGATGGCTCTCTGTCTGCAGCGCGCCGGCAAATGCCGGCATCGCTGCGATGGAAAGGAATAGAGCTGTCAGTCTTTTCATCTATTATATAGTATAATGTCTTTTCTTATTCAAAATCCAACAATACCTCACCCGTGTACGTGCCGTTTGCCCATACGGGCTGTGCCGAAGGTCCGTTGAGGTCGGTCGTGTTCACCTTGTTTCTCACTGCCGGTATTACCTGCATCATGCTGATGCCGGTCTCGGGCAGGGTGTAGAGAAGCTTGTCCCTGCCGTCGCGCGGCTGGTATACTCCCACGTAGTCCTTCTCCGCATTGCCTGGCTGAAGGGTGATTGTTCCGGCGTTGGTCTGCAGCTTCATCCACTGCACTCCGGCGAAATATCCCTTGAACTCCGGATAGTCGAAGCTCTCGCCTGGTATCGGGTCGTTGTAGTCGTTTGCCCAGATGCCGAGCTGCGGGCCGTGGATGCGGTTCTTCCATACGCGGTACGGTCCGTTGCCGAGCCATTCCTTATGCTTCACGTCGCCCTCCGGCAGGTCGAACTTCACTCCCATCAGGTCCACCACTCCGTTGAAGAGATATGTGTACACGAGTCTTGCGCCGCCGTCAGGGGCGATGTGCCACTCTGCCTTCTGCAGCGAACCGAGCTTGTACGTTGCCGTCACGATGAGCGTATCGTTCTCACCTTCCGTGGCGGTCAGTTTGTCAAACTTGCCCTGGTCTGCATATTCCGAATATGTGGTCTTCTTCTTCTCCGCCTCCTTGTCGTCGTGGTTGTAGAACTGGTCCATAGACCTGTCCGTGCGGCGGTAGGCGAAGAACTTCGGTCCGTTGGCAAACTTGTATTCTCCCTTCGCGGTCTTCACTCCGCTCAGTGTACCGTCCTTCTCGTTGAAGGTGTAGGTCACTCTGCCTGCCTTCACCTCGCCGTTCTGCATCTGCGGACGGCTTCCGGCTGCCTTTGCCTTTGCCGACAGCTTGTCTGAATCCTTCAGCTTGAACACCCATGTGAACACCTCCTCGCCATACTGGTCGGTTGCCTTCACCCTGAGGGCGTCGGCATCCTTCGGTGCTGCGCCCACAGTAATCTGTCCCTTTGAGTCGGCGGCGATGTCAGCTCCGTTCACGGTGCCGCTCTTTACAGCCGTCTCCTTGCCCTGGGCGAATCTGATATAACTGTAGTCGAACTTCACTCCCTTGAGCGAGAGGAAGTTATAGCGGTTCTCCACATTGAGCTTGCCGCTGAAATCCTCCGGCATGAACACCTGTACTGGGCTCCACACCTGCTTCACGGTGTAGTAGCTGCCTTCCTTCTCATGGTGCGGTCCCACGATGCCGTCGGCTCCGTAGTTGCCCACGTTGTCTATCATGCCGCCCATGTCCACTCGCTTCACGCCTTCGTCAACCAGCGCCCAGATGAATCCTCCGGCGCAGCGCGGCCACTGGCGCATCACCTCCCAATAGTCATGGAGTCCGGCTCCGGCTCCTCCGTCATACAGAGCATGGAGGAACTCCGTAGGCATCCATATTTCCGGCTTGCGCATGTATTCGTTGCTTTCGCCGTATGAGCGGTAGTGCATCGTCTCGTATCCGCTGAAGTTGCCCTGCGGATGAAGCACGGGGCGCTTCTGCACGTCCCATTTATGGAATTCGCAGTCAAGCTCCGTATTCCATCCCTTTTCGTTTCCGTTGCTCCACCAGATGATTGACGGATGGTTCACGTCGCGCGTCACCATCTCTCTGATGAGCTTCTGTCCGTTCACTGTCTCGTGGTGTCCGTGCCATCCGCTCAGCTCGTCCATTACGTATAGTCCCAGACTGTCGCAGATGTCATAGAATTCGGGGTCGGCGGGATAATGCGAAAGTCTCACGGCATTCATGTTCATGCTCTTCATGAGCTTCACGTCCTCCAGGTTCTTCTCGTATGACAGGGTCCTGCCCGTCTCTGGGCGGAAACTGTGGCGGTTCACTCCACGGATGTTCACCTTCTTGCCGTTGATGTATAGTCCGTCGCTCTCGCGGGTCTCCACTGTGCGGAATCCGAACTTGTCCTTCTCTATGTGCAGCGTCTTGCCTTTGGCGTCAATCAGGGCGAAGTCCACCTTGTATCTGTTCGGCGTCTCGGCGGTCCACAGCTTCGGGTTGCTCACCTTGAAAGCCACGTCGGCGTGGTCGCTGCCCTTGCGCACGGCAGTGGTGTTCTCTGCCACCTTGCGTCCGTTCATGTCGCTGATGGTGGTCTTCACCTTTGCTCCCTCGATGGTGTGGTTGAGCAGCACGTAGGCGTTGAACTCTCCGTCCGCCGTTGCGTTGATTGCCGTGCGCTCGATGTTGAGGGCTGGCTTGCATACGATGAATACGGGGCGGAAGATGCCTCCGAAGTTCCAGTAGTCGGCACGCCTTTCCGAGAGGTTCACTCCGGCGTTCTCGCTCTCCTTGCTCACGGTCACCTCCAGCAGGTTCTTCTTGTCGCCGAAGAACACGCGGTCGGTCACGTCATACGTGATGCGGTAGAAGGCTCCCATGTGCTTCGACCCTGCCTTGCGCTTGTTTATCTTCACTTCGGTGTCGGTCATCGAGGCTTCGAAGACCAGTTCGATGTGATGGTTTGCCCATTCCTTCGGGAGCTTGAATTCATATTTGTACATACCTTTCTCGTCGGCGATGCCGTCGGGGAACGCCTTGCCGTAGAATTTCATTCCGTATTGGTATGTGCCGAAACCCTGCAGCTCCCAGCAAGACGGCACTCCGATCTTGGTCCACTTGCCCGAGTTGTTTCCACCTGTGCAGAAGAAGTCCCACTGCACCATATCGTCGCATCCGTGTCCGCTCAGATACTGTCTCTGTGTGGTCACGTTGCTTTCTTGCGCCGTGGCGCCTGTGGCTGCCGCGAGCAATGTCAATGCTGATATTATTAGTCTTTTCATATTCTTTCTATATGATAAGACGCCGTCATTTAATAAATGTACCTTATATATATTGTCCAGTTTCCTCGTTTTAGCCCCTCTGTTGTTTGCAAAAAACAAAAAAAACTTTTTTTGTTTTTTACCCTCACACCCTCACTTTTCGGCTGAAACGCCCTGTTTATCGGGGTTTCAAGGGTGAGGGTTGGTGTGAGGGTAGGTGAGGGTTGGTGTGAGGGTAGGTGAGGGTTGGTGACGGTTGGTGTGAGGATAGGTGCAATAAGTGACGGAATCGGGGATAAGGCATTAAAAAAAAGGTGAAGGAGCCGTAGGGGCTGCCCTCACCTTTGCGATTTATCATATAAGTCAAGAAAAAGTGCTGCTTTAGAACTCGGCGCTCTTCGGTGTTCTCGGGAACGGAATCACGTCGCGGATGTTCTGCATACCAGTTACGAAGAGAATCAGGCGCTCGAAGCCGAGACCGAAACCTCCGTGAGGACACGTGCCGTACTTGCGTGTGTCGAGATACCACCACATATCCTTCATCGGGATTTTGCGCTCCTCGATTTCCGCTGTCAGCTTCTCCAGGCTCTCCTCACGCACGCTGCCGCCGATAATCTCGCCGATCTGCGGGAACAATACGTCGGTGCCCTGCACTGTCTGGCCGCTCTTGCCGCCGAAACCGCTCTCCTTCTCGTCTATCTTCATGTAGAATGCCTTGATGGCCTTAGGATAGTTGGTCATGATAACCGGCTTCTTGAAGTGCTCCTCCACGAGGAAGCGCTCGTGCTCCGAAGCGAGGTCGTCGCCCCATTCGCACGGGAACTCGAACTTCTTGCCGTTGGCGATAGCCTCCTGCAGAATCTTGATTCCCTCGGTGTATGGCAGACGCACGAAGTCTGACTCCAATACGCTCTGCAGACGGGCGATGAGGCCCTTGTCTATCATCTTGTTGAGGAATTCCAGATCGTCCTTGCAGTGGTCGAGAGCCCAACGGATGCAATACTTGATGAAGTCCTCTTCGAGGTCCATCAGCTCCGGCAGGTCGATGAATGCCACTTCCGGCTCCACCATCCAGAACTCTGCCAGATGGCGCGGCGTGTTGGAATTCTCGGCGCGGAACGTAGGTCCGAAGGTGTAGATGGCGCCCAGAGCCGTGGCTCCGAGCTCTCCTTCGAGCTGTCCGCTCACTGTGAGCGAGGTCTGCTTGCCGAAGAAGTCATCGTCATACTTTATCTTTCCGTCCTCGTCCTTCTTCAGGTCGTAGAGGTTCTTGGTTGTCACCTGGAACATCTGTCCGGCTCCCTCACAGTCGCTTGCCGTGATGAGCGGAGTGTGGAAATAGAAGAATCCGTGCTCGTGGAAATATGTGTGTATTGCCATCGCCATGTTGTGGCGGATGCGCATGATGGCACCGAAGGTGTTGGTGCGCAGACGCATGTGGGCATACTGGCGCATATATTCGAAGCTCTGTCCCTTCTTCTGCATAGGGTAGTCGCTGCCGCAGAGTCCGTATATCTCAAGGCTCTGGCACTGTATCTCCACCGTCTGTCCGGCACCCTGGCTCTCCACCAGTTCGCCCACGGCGCTGATGCACGAACCCGTGGTGATCTGCTTGAGCATGTCGGCGTCGAACTTGGCAGGGTCGACAACTACCTGGATATTCTTTATTGTAGAACCGTCGTTAAGGGCGATAAAGTCTACTGCCTTACTGCTACGATGGGTCCTTACCCATCCCTTCACGTTGACCGTTGCACCAAAGTCTGTGCGCTTCAGTGCGTCAACAACTTTCGTTCTTTTCATATATGTTTCGATGTTTTGTTTTATTACTCAAAAGCTCCCATGCGCAGCATGTCGACTTCCTTCTCGGTGAGGAAGCGCCAGTCGCCGCGGCGCAGGTTCTTCTTTGTGAGTCCGGCAAACTGCACGCGGTCGAGCTTGACCACACGGTAGCCGAGGCTTTCGAAGATACGGCGCACGATACGGTTGCGTCCGCTGTGGATCTCGATGCCTACCTGGCTCTTGTCTGTCGGGTGGGCATACTCTATGGCGTCTGCGTGTACCTCTCCGTCGTCGAGCGTGATGCCCTCGGCAATCTGCTGCATGTCGTGGGCCGTAACGTTCTTGTCGAGATATACGTGGTATACCTTCTTCTTGAGGAATTTAGGATGTGTGAGCTTGCTGGCCAGGTCACCGTCGTTGGTGAGGAGCAATACTCCTGTAGTGTTGCGGTCGAGACGGCCTACCGGATAGATACGCTCAGGACACACGTTGCGCACGAGGTCCATTACGGTCTTGCGCTGCTGTGGGTCGTCGCTTGTGGTCACATAGTCCTTAGGCTTGTTGAGCAGCACGTATACCTTCTTCTCGAGGCTCACGTTCTGGTCGTGGAACTTGATTTCGTCCGTGCGCTTCACCTTTGTTCCGAGCTCTGTCACTACCTCGCCGTTCACGCTTACCACACCAGCCTGTATGTACTGGTCTGCCTCGCGGCGGCTGCATACGCCGGCATTGGCAAGGAACTTGTTCAGACGTACCGGTGCCTCCGGATCAATGTTCGTCTCCTTATATTCTATACGCTTCTTCAAGCTGTACTTTGCATTTGGGTCATAGTCGGCTGTGCGCTGACGGAATCCGCCCTGACGGTTGTTGTATCCGCCCTGCTGTCCGTATCCGCCCTGGCGCTGCTGTCCGTATCCGCCGCGGTTGTTGTATCCGCCCTGCTGTCCGTATCCGCCCTGGCGCTGCTGTCCGTAGCCGCCCTGACGTGGCTGTCCGTATCCGCCCTGACGCTGCTGTCCGTATCCGCCGCGGTTGTTGTAACCACCCTGGCGCTGCTGTCCGTAACCGCCCTGACGCTGCTGGCCGTATCCGCCCTGCTCGCCGTCCTGGTTGTAGCGTGGACGGTATCCGCCCTGCTGGCGCTGCTGTCCGTAACCGCCACGGTTGCCGTAGCCGTTGCTTCTCTGCTGGTATCCGCCCCGCTCGCCGCCGTTGTTGTAGCGCGGACGGTAGCCGCCCTGCTGGCGCTGCTGCGAGTTGTCCGACTGCAATCCTGCTCCGAATCCTTCCGGACGGAAGCCGCCTTCGTTGTTGTCGTAGCTTCGGTTAGAACTGTATGCGCGCTGTGCGTTTATACGTGGACGCATCGGGCGTCCGTTGTTGCTGTGGTAGCTGTTGCCACTCTGATAGTCGTTCGAGCGATAGCCCTCACGGCTACCCTCGTTTCCTTGTGCGGATGTGTTCTCCGCAGTCTTGTTCTCGAAATCTTCTGCCATAATTGAATTAATAGTTGTTTGTAAATATTAGCCTCACGGCCGGTTTTAAAATTAAAATGTTTATATGATTTATGAATTAAATTCCTGTGTAAGAGTGTGGGGTGATTGCCATCAGCTCGGCCTTCACGGCATCGCTCACGTTGAGTTCCTTGATGAACTCATGGATTGTCTCCTCTGTCATTTTCTTGTTTGTGCGGGTGAGGGCCTTCAGTGCCTCATACGGGTGCGGATAAGCCTCACGGCGCAGTATGGTCTGTATAGCCTCGGCCACAACAGCCCATGTGTTGTCGAGGTCGGCGTTGATCTTCTCCTCGTTGAGGATGAGCTTGCGCAGTCCCTTCAGTGTGCTCTGTATTGCTATCACGCCGTGTCCCATCGGCACACCCACGTTGCGCAATACCGTGGAATCGGTCAGGTCGCGCTGCAGACGGCTCACCGGCAGCTTCTGTGCTAGGAACTGCAATACGGCGTTTGCCATACCCATGTTGCCCTCGCTGTTCTCGAAGTCGATAGGGTTCACCTTGTGGGGCATTGCGCTCGAGCCCACTTCGCCAGCCTTGATCTTCTGCTTGAAGTATTCCATCGAGATATACATCCAGATGTCGCGGTCCAGGTCGATGATGATGGTGTTGATGCGGCGCATTGCGTCGAACACGGCCCCGAGGCAGTCGTAGTTGCTGATCTGCGTGGTGTACTGCTCGCGCTCCAGTCCGAGCTTCCCGCTCACGAACTTGTTGCCGAACTCTCTCCAGTCATACTCCGGATATGCCACGTGGTGCGCATTGAAGTTGCCTGTGGCACCGCCGAACTTGGCTGTCATCGGACAAGCCTCGAGCATCTCTATCTGCTTGTTCAGACGGTATACGAACACCATGATTTCCTTGCCCAGACGTGTTGGCGAAGCCGGCTGTCCGTGTGTCTTGGCGAGCATCGGCACGTCTTTCCACTCCTCGGCATAGGTCTGGAGCTGGTCAACGAGCTCTCTGAGCTGCGGCACGTACACGTCGTTGAGCGCCTCCTTTATCGAGAGCGGCACGGACGTGTTGTTGATGTCCTGCGAAGTCAGGCCGAAATGTATGAACTCCTTGTATTTTTCAAAATCACCGATCTTGTCAATCTGTTCCTTTATATAATACTCCACGGCCTTCACGTCGTGGTTCGTCACCTTTTCTATCTCCTTCACCCTTGCAGCTCCCTCTTCCGTGAACTTGCGGTAGATGTCGCGCAGTGCGTCGAAGTTGGCGTGGTCGAAGTCTGCGAGCTGCGGCAATGGCAGTTCGCACAATGTGATGAAATACTCTATCTCCACACGTATGCGGTATTTGATGAGCGCATACTCTGAGAAATACTCTGCTAATTTTTCGGTTTTACCCCTGTAGCGGCCGTCTATCGGAGAGACGGCTGTCAATGCATCAAGATTCATAATTGAAATTAATACGTATTATGCGTGCAAAAGTAATAAATTATCTTGGATTTATGCGTATCCGGAGATAACTTTATTCTTTTTTCCTCGTTTTTTTGACATGCGGGGTCAGTCTTTCAGCGAATAAGTCACTGTGGTGACCACTCTTACCTTCTTGATATAAGGCGTGTTGGAGTCGCGGTCCTCGATGGAGAACTGTCCCTGGTCGGCGTTCATTATCTTGTCGATGCTGCTCTTGCTGTTCTTGGCAAACTGCGCTGCCGTCAGCTCCGCGTTCTCTATCGCCTCCTGCATCATCCGGGGCTTCATCTTGCGGAATGCCACGTATTCATACTTCACTGGATTCTCGTAGCCGCCGTCCACGATGGCCACGCCCTTCTTCAGCAGTTCTCCCTGACGGGCGATGATGCTGCGCACGAGCTTCACGTTGCTCGACGTTACGGTGATTATCGACGTGATGTTGTAGCGGTACGGGTTCTGCTTGTCGCCGTAGCGCTCGGCGTTGAGGTCTATCACCACCGGAGCGTTCACGTTTATCTCGCTCTGCTTCAGTCCGTTCTTCAACAGGAACGTACGTATGATGTCCGTCGTCACGTTTATCTTCTGGTATAGTTCGGGCAGGTCGTCGCCGATTTCCTTCGAGAGGATGGGCCACGTCACCTTGTCTGCCTCCACTTCCTTCTCTGCCAGTCCCTTCACCACCACCTTGCGGTCCTTGCCTGCCAGACTGCCGAGTCCCACTCTCACGCTTTCGCCCATCACGATGATACCAACGGCTAAAATCAGCGCCTGCTTCACTCCTGTACTGATATTCATAATCTTTCCTCCATTGTTTGGTTTTTCATTATTTGCTTTCTGTAAGCGTTCTCCCGCTTACGGCGGCAAAGATAGCGAAAATCCATAATGCCACAAGCTTTTTAACAACAAAAAACTTGTTTTTCAGAATATTCTATAGTTGACGAGCAGACAAGTAGACGAGTTTACAAGTAGATTGGTCTTGTTGGTTTAAGCCTTGCAAACAGCGATTTCCAAGAAAAGCAAATTTCCTTGTCTATTCGTCAACACGTCTGCTCGTCAATTCGTCTACTGTAAACATCATGAAAAAACGGTACCAGAAAAGTATAGCATACTGGTACCAACAGTGCAGCATAGGTATACCAACAGTGCAGCATAGGTATACCAACAGTGGCAGCATACCTGCACCAATAGTGCAGCATAGCTATACTGACGATAAACCACTGCTCATACTCCCTAAAAAATGACTTCATGACGTCCATTGAATCACAGACAAGCAGCTTTCTTGCCGGAAGTGTGGGGGGGAGTGTGAGGATAGTGTGAGGGGAGTGTGAGGGTAGTGTGAGGGTAAATCACTTGCCCTCACACTTACCCTCACCCTTGAAACCCCGATAAACAGGGCGCTTGAG